>JAAZOO010000398.1 GCA_012797715.1 Geobacteraceae bacterium
ATTCCGGCGCACTTTCATACCCCCTCCTTGACGAACGGAGATTCAGGTCACAAAAAAGCCCACGTGATGTGGGCTTTTTTGCAACGACATTTAGGCCTTGTGCTGCTCGCTGAGCCGTTCCTTTTCCTTTTCCATGGCCTCTTTGCCCGCCTCGATTGCGGAGCTGATGATGGACTTCTTTTCCATCACCGCTTCCTTGCCGCACTCGTAGGTCGACTTAATCCTGTCCTGGGCCTCTCTCGCGTACTCCTTGATCTTGTCGACGGCGTCCTCGGTCATGTCCCGGATCTGCTCACGCACCTCTCTGCCCGTCTTGGGCGCAAAAAGAAGAGCCAGCCCCGAACCGATGGCGGCGCCGGCAAGAAACGAAACAACAACTGTCGCCAAACTCGATCCCCTATCTTCACCCGACATGCCTGTTACCCCCTTTTCCATAAGATTCTTTCGCACACATACCGTCCGGCCGCCCTGACACCGGTAGATACGAGATTGATACGGGTCAGAATATCCGCCACGTTTCCTATGACCGCATTGATCCTGGTAACGTTCCGTCCCGTCTCCCCCACCGCCGTCATGGCAGACTTCACATCATCCACCCGCGACGCGATCCCCTCGGTGGTCACTTTCAGGTCCCTAAGCACACCCTGCAGGTCCTTCACCACCGGCACAAGTTCCGTGTCGATGCGCGTCATGAGACACCTGGCAGCGACGGCCGCCGCCCGGATCTCCATGAGGGCCCGGACAAGAAACACCGCGATTACCACCAGGACGGCGGCAATCACGATCCATACAGTGAACACACTCTCCATGGAATCACTCCGTTCGTGCGACTGCAAACGTCGCCGTTGTCATCAGGTTGAAGTATAAAGGCGGATACGGCAAAAGCAAGGCACTTTGAGACCGGCCGCTCTATTTCATAACCTGGACCATGGTTTCACCCATCCTGGAGGGGCTCGGCGCAACGGCAACCCCGCACTCGCGCAGGGTGCGGATCTTGTCTTCCGCCTTTCCCTTGCCGCCGCTGATAATGGCACCCGCATGCCCCATCCGTTTTCCCGGAGGAGCGGTACGTCCGGCTATGAAGGCCGCTACGGGCTTTTTCATGTTGTCCCGAATCCATGCCGCCGCCTCTTCCTCAGCACCCCCGCCGATCTCCCCGATCAGGAAGACACCCTCGGTTTCCGGGTCATCGTTAAAAAGACGCAAGGCGTCGAGGAAATTGACGCCGATGATGGAGTCGCCTCCGATGCCGATGCAGGTGGATTGGCCGAGCCCCGTTACGGTAAGCTGCTTCACCGCCTCGTAGGTGAGGGTGCCGCTTCGGGAAACAACCCCGATCTTTCCCTTCCGGTGAATATCGCCCGGCATAATGCCCACCTTGCACTCGCCCGGCGTAATGATTCCCGGGCAGTTGGGGCCTATCATGACTGTGGAACTCTCCCGCAGGGCTCTCTTGACGAGCACCATGTCCCGCACCGGGATCCCCTCGGTAATGCAGACTGCAAGGGACACACCGGCGGCGGCCGCCTCCAGCACCGCATCCGCCGCGCCCGGAGGCGGAACGAAGATCATGGAGACATCGGCACCGGTCTCCCGTACAGCCTGCTCCACGGTGTCGAACACCGGAATCCCCTCGATGATGCCCCCCCCCTTGCCGGGAGTCACTCCGGCAACGATTTTCGTACCGTACTCGCGGCACTGGCGGGTATGGAACATGCCGGCCCGGCCGGTTATCCCCTGGACCACGACTTTTGAATCCTTATTGACTAGAACGGACATTGAGTACCCCGTGAATAGAAATGTAGTTTCGACGATCGACGTATTCTCTACCCCTGAACCATACGCACGATGTTTTCGACACCTTCCGCCAAATCGTGCGTAAACAGCACGTTCAGGGTGGATTCCAGGAGGAGCCGCTTTCCTTCATCCACCAAGGTGCCGTCCATCCGCACCACGATGGGAAGTGCGCAGTCCACCTCCGAGGCGGCCGCTATGATCCCCTCGGCGATAACGTCGCAGCGCATGATGCCTCCGAAGATATTGACGAACACGCCCTTCACGTCGGGATCTCCCAGGATGATCTTGAAGGCCGCGGCCACGCGATCCTTGGCCGCGCCGCCCCCAACGTCGAGGAAGTTGGCGGGGGAGCCGCCGTACTCGCTGAGCATGTCCAGAGTGGCCATGGCCAGACCGGCGCCGTTCACCATGCAGCCGATGTTCCCCTTCAGCTTGATGTAGGAAAGGTCGAACTCGCCGGCGGTAATCTCCAGCGGGTCTATCTGGGAGAAGTCCGTCATCTCCTGGTACTCGGGATGGCGGAACAGGGCATTATCGTCGAAATTGATCTTGGCGTCCATGGCCATGAGCCAGTCGGAGCCGGTGACCACGAGAGGGTTGACCTCCACCAGGGAGCAGTCCTTTTCCAGGCAGCAGCGGTAGAGATTCATCATCAGGGTGACGCACTCTTCGCAGAGCTTTCCCGTCATGCCCAGGGAAAGCGCGGTCTTTCTCGCCTGGTAGGGACGAAGACCCACCAGGGGGTCGATGGTGACGATATGTATCTTTTCCGGGGATTTTTCCGCAAGGGCCTCGATCTCCATCCCGCCCTCGGCGGACGCGATCATGCAGTAGCGCGAGGACTGACGGTCAAGGGTAATGGACAGGTAGAACTCACGCGCAATTTCCACCGCCTCTTCGACAAGCAGTCTCCGGACCACGAGTCCTTCCGGTCCGGTCTGGGGTGTGACCAGCCTCCTGCCGAAAAGTTCCTTGGCGGCCTGAAGTGCCTCATCCGCGCTGCCCGTCAGCCGCACGCCGCCGGCCTTGCCGCGGCCTCCCGCGTAGATCTGCGCCTTGACGACACAGCGTCCCCCCATTTCCCGTGCAGCCCGCTCCACCTGGGCCTCCGTGAACGCGGCGCGTCCCCGAGGAATCGGGATTCCATACGAACGCAGAATCTCCTTGGCCTGGTATTCGTGAATATTCATGAAAACTCCATGGGTAGGAAATGTCAAACGCGGGCCAGTATAACGACATGGGGGGGATAATTCAAGGGAGATTCAAGGTGTACGGTCGGGGAGCTCCCTGGAGCTGACCAGCACAATCCACAAGGTGACGTGTCCTGTCAACCGGGGACTCTCCTGTCCCAAGTCTCTCGGATACCGCCCGGGAAGGAGCCCGTCAAGCTCGGGAACTTCTGGCTGCTCTTCTCGAGAACAGTGGGTGGCGAGCCGCCACCCCACAGGACTATCCCCTTGCAAGATGCGCCAGGCCTTGCTTGGAGGGATACCGGGGCAGATGGTTCAACGCCCCGTCTTTTGGAACCACGTGCTCCCGCTTGGCGGGGAATTATGCCTTGAAAAATCCGTTTTCAAGGGTTGCCCCCCTTTCGTCCCCGGTAAACTTCAGGACATGGAACGCCGGTGCCGGGAATGGGCACGACACCGGGTGAAGTAATGAACCTAAAACCGGCAGTTGGAGGTATCCGCAGAGAGCGACGCTGTCATATTTCGTTGCTGCTCTTAGCGAAATGGAGCGGCCACAGCCGATACTGTCCGAACCAAAAAGGGTGAGTGTATCGGCTGTAGTGAAATGAGCTTAGAGCAGCACAAAGACGGCAATCGGAGAGAACGAAGGATGCCTTCAACTGCCGAATCTAGGATCATTGGTTTTCCTGCCGTAACAGCAGATGGGAACTCTTCCGCACGGCACCCTGAGCTTTCTCACCTTCGGAGAGATGGCTCGGTTCCTGCGTTTCCAGGTGGTTAATTGCGCGGAGGATCTTTTCTACGGCCTTCCCCAGGGTGTGGAGGTTACCAGGGGGAGGGGAGAGGGTGATGCCGGCACTGATTTCCTCTTCCAGTTTTTCGCAGAGGGTGTACAACTCCGGAAACGAGAGATAGCCTGCCACTCCCTTCAGGGAATGGGCAATCTCTCGTGCCTTCCGGGTATCGCCGCCTGCCAGGGCCTCCTCCATATCCCGGTCGATTGAGGCGTATCGCTTCGCAAAATCGCGCAGTAGTTCCAGATAGAATGCCCCGTCCCCGTCAAGGCGCTTGATTCCGTCCGCCACATCGATGCCCGGAAGGGATTCCGGCAGCCTGTCCCGAGGAGGGGCCTCGGCGGACGGCGCACAGCGGGCGTATTGGGTTGGCTCCCCCCCCCTGTGGCTTCCAGGGTGGATGGTGGCGAGAAGATCCACCAGCTGTTCCGCTTCCAGGGGTTTTGAAAGATAGCCGTCGAAGTTCCCTGCAAGCAGGCGCTCCCGGTCCTCCTTCAGGGAGTGGGCTGTCAGGGCGATGATGCAGGTGCGTTCTCCTTCCGTTTCCTGCTCCCGAATCATTGCAGCCGCTTCTTCTCCGTCCATGACCGGCATCCGGATATCCATGAGAATGCAGTCGAAGCGACCGGTTCGCCATGCTTCAACGGCCTCCCGTCCGTTTTCGACGCAGGTGCAGGAGTGCCCCAGTTTCCCCAGCAGCCCTGTTACAACGAGCCGGTTTATCCGGGTATCTTCCGCTACGAGGATTGAAAGAGAATGCGCCGCTTGCGCGGGTAAGCGGCGGGCCGGTTCCCTGAGGGGTTCAGTTTTCCCCCGTTGCAGGAGAAAGGGTATCTCTGCATGGAATGTGCTTCCCGTGCCGGGCTCGCTTTCCGCCCACAGGTGTCCGCCCATCAAGCCGACAATCTGCCGGCAGATTGCAAGCCCCAAACCCGTCCCGCCGAATCTCTTCCCGATAGAGGTGTCGGCCTGTTCAAAGGGAGCGAAGATGGATTCCAGATTCTCCGGGGCAATGCCGATACCGGTGTCGGCGATACTGGCCCGTATCCGGACGGAATCGGCAGTGCGTTCTTCAACCCGTACGGTAAGGCTTATTTCCCCTTCTTCAGTGAACTTGACCGCATTCCCCAGCAGGTTCAGGATAATCTGCTTGAAGCGGACCTGATCGCCCATGACCGAATCGGGGACCGCCGTGTCGATGTGGGTGGTGAGCGTCAGGCATTTGTCCCGAATGCCCGGATACAGGCTGATGACGACGTCCTCAATGCTTTTGCGCAGGGAAAATTCCGTACAATCCAGATCAAATCTTCCGGCCTCGATCTTGGAAAGATCCAGAATGTCGTTGATGACGGACATGAGATTCTGG
>JAAZOO010000030.1 GCA_012797715.1 Geobacteraceae bacterium
CCTGGACCGTTTGGGGAACCGCCTTCTCACCGGTGTACGGGCCCGGGAATTCGACTTTACCTTCAAGGCGGTCCGGGACGACAGTGTAAACGCCTTTGCGGTACCGGGCGGGCACGTCTACGTCCACACCGGACTCATCAAGGCTGCGGAGAACGAGACGGAACTGGCGGCCGTCATTGCCCATGAGATAAACCATGTGGTTGCCCGCCACGGCACGCAGCAGCTTACCCAGCAATACGGCTACGGCCTCGTCATCCAGCTTCTCCTGGGCCAGAATCCCAACCTGCTTGCCCAGCTTGCCTCAACGCTGTTCGGGCAGGGAGCCTTCATGGCCTACAGCCGCTCGATGGAGCTTCAGGCCGACTATCTCGGGGCGGAGACCATGTACCGGGCGGGGTACGACCCGCGCGGGATGATCAGCTTCTTCAGGAAGATAGACACCATCAATCAACGCAATCCGGGGGCGCTGGAAAAGTTCTTTTCCTCCCACCCCATGACCGGGGAACGCCTCCGAAACATCCAGATGGAGATCGGCAAACTGCCCCCCAAGACCTTCCGGGAAGACTCGTCGGAATTCAACCGCGTCAAGGCCAGGCTCTGACTGGCGTTCCCGCCGGCAGGTGATTTGAACCAACGTGAGGGATGGGAAACGGATGAAAACGGATCAAAGCAGAGACTGGAACGATATTTTTGACCGGTTGGAACACATTCTGGAACGGGTCGACAGACTTGTCGCTTCCCCCGGAACCGAAGAGTGTCTCGATACATCTCTTTTCGAAAGGCACATAGCCTTTCGCTGGGAGAAGCGCAGGGGAGAAGGCAGGCTCGCGCCGGTCGCCCACCCCCACCTTTTCGATCTGGACGATCTGGTGGGAGTGGATGACGCCAAGGAGGAACTGATCCGCAACACGGCACAGTTCGTTGCGGGGCACCCGGCGAACAACGTCCTTTTATGGGGCGAACGGGGGACCGGCAAGTCATCCTGCATCAAGGGGCTGCTGCGCCCCTTCGCGGCCAAGGGGCTGCGGATGGTGGAGGTGCAGAAGGGAGACCTGCTCCAGATCACGGACATCCTGCGGCTGCTGCGCGGACTCCCGTGGCGCTTCATCCTGTTCTGCGACGACCTGGCATTCGATGAAGGAGAGGTTTCCTACCGGGAGCTGAAGGCCATCCTTGAAGGGGGCATCGAGGCGCGGCCGGAAAACGTCCTTCTCTACGCCACCTCCAACCGCCGCCACCTGATGCCGGAACCCATGAACGACAACCTCGGGCGGGAGATCCATCCCGAGGAAGCCGTCTCGGAAAAGCTCTCCCTTGCCGACCGCTTCGGCCTGACACTCAGCTTCTATCCCTTCTCCCAGGACACCTACCTGTCCATTGTCGAGCACTACGCCGAGCGGATGGGTCTGACAATCGGCAGGGACGAACTCCGCACTGAAGCCCTGCGCTGGGCGCTGTTCAAGGGGCAGCGCTCCGGCCGTTCCGCCCGTCAGTTCATGGACGACCTGGCCGGCCGTCTCGCCATGA
>JAAZOO010000399.1 GCA_012797715.1 Geobacteraceae bacterium
CTCTCATGATACAGGGGAGGGCAGTGACAGCGCCACATCTTACATCCATTCTTGAGAGCATTCTGTTCGCATCGGAAGATCCGGTGTCCCTGGACAGGCTCTGCGGTATACTTGAAGAGTATGAAAGGGAAGACATCCGGAGCGCGCTCATTCAGTTGCTACAGGACTACCGAAGCCGGGAGAGCGGGATTTTCCTCGCCGAAGTTGCAAAGGGATACCAGTTCCGTACCAGGGAAGAATACGGAGAATACGTTCGAAGGCTGGTTAAGACAAAGTCGTCGCGCTTCAGTCAATCGGCGCTGGAAACCGTGGCAATTATAGCGTACCGTCAGCCGATTACCCGCGCCGAGGTAGAGTATCTGCGCGGAGTGGATTCCGGAGGTGTCATCAAGACTCTCCTGGAAAAGAAGCTCATCAAGATTCTCGGTAAGAAGGATATTCCGGGAAGACCCTTGATTTACGGCACGACACGAGAATTCCTAGAACTATTCGGATTGAAAGACCTCTCGTCACTCCCATCATTGCGGGAGATAGAGGAGCTCGCCTCGGATCGGATATTTGAACAACAGGAAGAATTGCCGCTGATGGAAACAGGAGAGGCATCATCCCACGAAAGGTCCGGGAGAGAAGGGGAGGAAATCGAAGAAAGGGGGTAGTGCCATGACACGAAAACCGGCTGTCGCTGGCCAGTTCTACACCAGTGACGCGCTCCGCCTGCGGGCGCAGATAGAGACTCTCAGCAGGGTGAATGGGCCGAAAAAAAAGGTCAAGGGGATCATCTCCCCCCATGCCGGGTATGTCTATTCCGGAGCCGTTTCCGGGGAAGTGTACGGAAGGATAGAGATTCCCGCAACTGCCCTGATCCTCGGCCCCAATCATCACGGCTTCGGCCCCCTGGCAGCCGTCTCACGGAAAGAGGAATGGATGACACCGCTGGGCAGTGTGCCGGTGAATGCCCGGCTGGCAGAGCGTGTCCTCAGGAATTCTCCTCTTCTCAAGGAAGACATGGCGGCCCACCAGTACGAACACTCCATCGAGGTTCAGGTGCCGTTCCTTCAGGTCGCACGACCCGACATCTCAATTGTGCCCATATGCCTCGGAATGATGGATTTCGAATCGTGCAGAAACCTGGGGATCTCTCTGGCAAAATCCATCAGGGAATATGGCGAGGAAGTTCTCATTGTCGCCAGTTCGGACATGTCCCACTATGAGCCGGACGAGGTGGCGCGGCAAAAGGATGAAATGGCGCTGCGGGAGATTGTCGCTTTGAACCCGGCGGGGCTCTACTCGGTTGTCGTATCGAGGGACATCACCATGTGCGGTGTCATACCGACAGCAGTCATGCTGACGGCGGCCCTCGAGCTGGGCGCTACCAAATGTGAATTGATACGCTATGCAACTAGCGGGGAGGTCTCCGGAGACTATCGGCAGGTTGTCGGATATGCGGGGGTAACGGTCGAATAGTCCGCTACTCTTCCTTCGCAATGCGAATCACCTGCAGGATGCCCGGCATCTTTTCCAGTTCACGGGTATCGAGCGTATCAGTGTCACCGATGACCCCGATAATAGTCCGGTTGGCTCCGGTCGACTGGTGTATGTCGAAGTCCCTCATGATAAGGTATTCCTTTATATGATCCAGCGCCGTTTCGTCGGCGCTTTTCTTCATGATAATAAGCATCTTCCGTCCCCCGGTTTCTTTCCCTTTCCCTATTCCTTTCCCGTCATTATCCTTTCCAGGCGTCTCGATTCATCTATCACACGCTCAAACAACCTGACGATAGCCTGATCGTCCAATGGCCCGGGGTTGTCATTTTTCATTCGTTGAAAAATCTTTTTCTCCCGCCCGGGATCAAAAATGGGGAGTCCCTTCTCTTTTTTCAGCTCGCCGATCCGCAGTGCCAGAACAGCCCTCTGGTTGAATATTTTCAGCAGTTCACTGTCGAGACGATCGATTTCCGCCCGTAAATCATCAATGGTCATAAGCCCTCAGAACGTCTTTCGGATGTGAGTATCCCGCTTCCAGTTAACGTCATCTCTTTCAGGATAGTCGATGTTATAGTGAAGACCTCGGGATTCCTTGCGCTGCATGGCGCAAAGAATGATTAATTCGGCAACGGTGGCGATGTTTCGCAATTCGATGAGATCCGAGGTTATGATAAAGTTCCAGTAATATTCGGCAATCTCTTTCTTGATAAGTTCTATCCTGTTCAAAGCCCTCTGAAGACGTTTGTTGGAACGGACGATCCCCACATAATTCCACATGAAACGCCGCACTTCGTCCCAATTCTGCGACACGACAACCATCTCATCGCTATCGGTAGCCGTACCCGCATCCCAATCAGGTATATCAGGGGAATCGAACCGAGCATTCTGCAATTGCTCCACACTGTGGCGGTACGCTCTTCCGGCAAATACGGCAGCCTCGAGCAGTGAGTTGCTGGCAAGCCTGTTCGCCCCGTGAAGACCCGTGAAAGCAACCTCTCCAATGGCGTAAAGGTGCCGTATGTCGGTTTCTCCATTCAGGTCGGAAGCAACGCCTCCGCACAGGTAGTGGGCAGCCGGCACTACCGGTAAAGGCTCCCTGGTCATGTCAAGGCCGAATTTCAGGCAGGTCCGGTATATATTGGGAAAACGGCTCTTGACGTAATCGGGATCCTTATGGGTAATGTCAAGGTAGACACAATCGTCACCATAGGTCTTCATCTCATTGTCGATGGCCCTGGCAACGATATCGCGGGGGGCAAGGTCCTTCAGTTTGTGGTATTTTTCCATGAAAGGAGTCCCGTCGCGGCGTCGGAGAATGGCACCTTCGCCCCGGACGGACTCGGAGATGAGGAAGGATTTTGCCTGAGGGTGATACAATGTCGTGGGATGGAACTGCATGAACTCCATATTGGAGATCATCGCCCCTGCACGGTACGCCATGGCAACGCCGTCTCCTGACGCAACGTCGGGGTTGCAGGTATACAGATATACCTTGCCGGCCCCGCCGGATGCTAGGAGGGTAATCTTTGCCGGAAATGTCTTGACAATATTCTTCTCCGTATCAAGGACGTAGGCCCCGAAACAACGATTGGGCTCGACATTTCTTTTCAGCAGTTTCGATTCGGTAATGAGATCGATGGCGGTGTGGTTTTCGAAAACCTCGATATTCGGATGTTCGAAAACCGAGGTCACAAGAGCTCTCTCAATCTCACGGCCAGTCAGGTCATCAGCATGGAAGATGCGGCGTTTGCTGTGTCCTCCTTCGCGGGTCAAATCATAGGAATCACCGCGGGTGGTAAACTGAACACCCCAGTCGATGAGTGTTTTGATAACGCCCGGTCCTTCTTCAACCACCAATTTGACGACATCTTCGTGGCAGATGCCCGCGCCGGCGACCATGGTGTCTTCCGTATGGGAATCGAAAGTGTCCTCTTCGGAAAAGACGGAAGCGATCCCCCCCTGGGC
>JAAZOO010000031.1 GCA_012797715.1 Geobacteraceae bacterium
AAAATCGACAATCGTGTATTATCCTCAATCACTCAAAGCTGTTGACTTTCTCAGCGGTCTCCGCGTCTCCGCGGTTCAAGGTTTTATTAAAAAATCTCACCACAGAGGCGCAGAGGACGCGGAGAAAACCTGTTGAACGTAAAAAATAGACAATCGTGTATTATCCTCAATCACTCAAAGCTGTTGACTTTCTCAGCGGTCTCCGCGTCTCCGCGGTTCAAGGTTTTTTCGCTTCAATCACCTTTCCTGCTCAAGACCATTCTCTTTATGCCGTCTCTCAAAAACGGCACGTTCCAGTTGATGATCAGCCCCACCTCGCAACCCGTCAGCTTCAGATACGTGAGAAGCTGGGCCTCGTGAATCGGCAGTATCCGTTCCACCGTCTTGTTTTCAACGATAATCGTTTCCTCCACGACCATGTCCAGCCGGTAACCGGCATCGATCTTGGTCCCGCGATACTCAAGCGGAAGGGTTTTTTCGTTTTCGACCCTCAAACCGTCTTCGCCCAATTCATGGACGAGGCACTTGTGATATGCCGACTCCAGCAAACCGGGTCCCAGGGCCTTGTGAACGGTGATGGCGGCGCCGATGATCCGGTCGGTAAGGTCCTTGTGGGCAAGATCCTCTCCGCGTTCTCCGCGTCTCCGCGGTTCCGGTTCGGGAAACGGGTTATGGTCGAACACGAGCACCTCGCCCGAAGCTGGGGAAACATAGGAGAGGCGCATCGCCCTGCCGTGCAGTGAATGGGCGATGCGCAGATACAACCAAATCGGCCCTTGGCCGGTGAGGACCACCTCGTTCCCTGCGCCTGCCAGTTCCCGGGCCCTTCTCTCGTACTCCTTCAGCTCCGTCAGCTTGGCCGCGCCGGTGTCGGCGTAGAGGGATTCCATGTCGATGGTTATGCGGTCAGCCATGAATACCGGTTATCCTTTCTTTGACAATCTCAGCCAGGTTCGGCAACTCGTCCCGCAGTACGACCCTTGTATTGAACTGCTCGGCCCGCGCATTGACCGACGGCCTTAATTTACCGTCTTTCAGCACATGAGGTGAAGTCGTCACCAGGAAGCTTTGCACCCGTAGGCCGAATTCCTTCTGCAACGCACCGATCTTGTACAGTGCGTCGGCCTTTTTATCATCATTCTGATCAAGGGATTTGCATTCGATGAAGTACAGACTGTTGCCGCTGGTAAACATGACATCGAACTCGTTGTCGCCTCCCTGCTTGTTCATCAGCTTGAGGCCGATGGCCGCGTCGTCAATGCCGGGCACAGCGCAAATCTTATTGAAACAATACTCTTCAAGCCACCCGCCGGTGAGAAAACCTATCTCCGAACGGGACAGTTTTTTACTGATCATATTCCCATCATAGGGTATCCCCATCAGGGAAAACAGCCGCCGTTCCGCATCCGTCGCCTCATCAAAGCCCGTGCTGAAGTCGTATTCCCTGTCGTCCCGGTGTTTGCGCAGCCTGTCGCCGGCAAAACCGAGAAACGGCTTCAATTGCTCATAATGGGCAACGATGAAAGCGGAGAGCTCTTTCCTGTCTGCAGACTCGCGCTTGTAGTCCACCAATTTCGGCAGGTTGGTCACCTTGAGGCCGTATGCCGCCAAATACTGGGGGACGGACAGCCGCAGCGGAAGCGGTTCCGCATGGGTAGCTGTCCGCTTGGGAAACGGCGAAATGAATTCATTCTTGGGGATGGGGATGTAGATCATGCGGCTCCCGTAGTCCTTGAAGTATTCGTAGACCGCGATGGACATGATCTTGGTGCCGCAGGTAAAATTGACGATGAATTCACTATCTTCCCTGCCGGCCATCCATTCTTCCAGCTTCCGGTGGCAATCGAGAATGGAATCCTCCTTGACCACCAGCTTTCCGACTTCCTCAGACGGATACTCGAGGCCGAGCATTCGCAAGGTTTCCATGGTCGCCTTGTATTTGCCCTTCCTTTCCATCGCTTCCGTGGTAATGAACAGCAACCCGTCCGGCTTGAAGTGGTGAATGGCCAGGATGTTCGGAATAGTCTGGTCGCTTATCAGTGATACGAGCACTTTTTTCATGAATTACCCTTCCTTGTCATGTTTACGGCTTGCATTTCAAACCGTGAATTTCCGCATAAAGTTCCGCATTGACGACATTCTGAATTTCCGATAATCTGAAATCATCAAAAGATCGGAGGCACCATCATGAGGCAAACTCTCATTGTTTCCAGCCGCGGCCAGTTGACCCTGCCGGCAAACCTGCGCAAGCGCCTCGGCATCAAAGACGGCGGCGCCATGATCCTGGAGGAGCGGGACAACGAAATCGTCCTCAAGCCCGCGCTGGTGGTGGAGGTTGAGATGTACTCGGACGCCCAGGTGGCCGAGTGGGATGAGGCGGACCGCCTTGAAGAGAGCGAACGACGCAGCGTGCTCAAGCGGCTGGCGGAGCGGAAGTGATGCGCGTCTTTCTCGACGCGAATTTCCTCTTCACCGCGGCCCGCAACCCCGGCGGAAAAGCGGCGTTCGTCATCGAACTGGGCGCGGCGGGCCATTTTCACCTCTTTACCAGCGATGTCGCCCTGGATGAAGCCGAACGCAACCTCGCCGCAAAATACCCCGAATCCATTCCCTTTTTTTCCGATCTCGCGCAACAGATCACATCGGTCACGGCGGATGTGTCCGCCGCATACCCCGAATCCCTCCCGGTCAAGGACGCCGTCATCTTTCAGGCCGCGGTCCGTTGCCGGGCCACCCATCTGCTGACCGGCGACCTGCGCCACTTCGGACCGCTCATGAACCGGAAGGATCTGCCCGGCGGCATTATCATCCAGACCGTGGCTGAGTTTCTGGCGGCTATGTGAACAGCCGCCCCCTTGTCGCCATGTGCTCCTATCCGTTGAAACCTCTTTCTGCCCATATACCACGATATTTTGTGATTCCGTCATGGTTACACCATAGTTCCGGCTATTGACTTTCTCCGCGCTCTCCGCGTCTCCGCGGTTCATGCTTTTATTAAAAAAACCTCACCACAGAGGCGCAGAGGACGCGGAGAAAACCTGTTGAACGTAAAAAACAACAAGCGTGTATTCTCCTCAATCGCTCAAAGCTATTGACTTTCTCCGAGTTCTCCGCGTCTCCGCGGTGGATTTTTGCCTGTTCGCGGCGTTCAGCCACGCAGACGGGAGTAATGACGGGGCCATGATTCTCAGGCCTCCACCTTCACAATCTTCAGCAGGTTCCCGTCCTGCTCCAGCGTAACCCGCGCCTGCACCGCTGTTTTTTTGTCGAAGAGCTTCTTGTGCAACTCTGCCGGGACGATGCTCCGGTCTCCTGTCAGCTTCAGCTCCGCCTTCTTCCCCTGGAAGCTGGCGGTGAGTGTGGCGTTTCCGGGAGACCAGGTGAGGATGGCTTTGTCCCACATCACTTGTTCCGTTTCCTCCTTATTACTGGAATTTGTTGAATGTCCAGACTCTTGTCGGTCTACATCGCACTGATTCCCATTGAGAGTAAACCTTCCGTACCCTACCGATGTTTTAGCCCCAAATCCAAGTTCAACACATGCCCGTCGGAACATGGCGAGGACAGTATCTCTATCTCCACCATCAAAGGTCCGTGATATCGCCGCCCCCTCCGCAAGGGGAAGAGCGAAAACCCGGAAAGT
>JAAZOO010000400.1 GCA_012797715.1 Geobacteraceae bacterium
GGCTGATTTCACTGACGTATCACCCTCCCCCCAGCCCCCTCCCATCAAGGGAGGGGGAGTTAGTTAAATACTACCGAGGGGCGCTGGATGACCCCGCACCTACAGAAGAAATTCGATGCACTACCTCGATCTCTATCAATCAGGCGAGCTCCGCGAACGGGTCAGGGCGGCCTATGACCGGCTTCGGCGCTGCGACCTCTGCCCCCATGATTGCGGGGTTGATCGCATCGCCGGGGAGACCGGGTTTTGCAAGGCCGGACTGAAACCGAAAGTCGCTTCGGCCAACATCCACCGGGGGGAGGAGCCCCCCATCTCCGGGACACGGGGATCGGGCACCATCTTTCTCTCCTGGTGCACCCTCCGCTGCCGGTTCTGCCAGAACTTCCCCATCAGCCAGATGGGGAACGGCGAGGAGATCTCAACGAGGGAGCTGGCGGAGCGGATGCTGAAGCTGCAGCGCCAGGGGGTCCACAACATCAACTTCGTCACCCCCGGCCATTACCTCCCCCAGATCCTGGCGGCCCTGCTGCTGGCCATTCCGAAGGGGTTCCGGCTCCCGCTGGTCTGGAACTCCAGCGGCTACGAAAAGGCCGAGGTACTGCGGCTCCTGGACGGAATCGTGGACATCTACCTGCCGGACATGAAGTATGCGGAGGATGAGCCTGCGGTGCGCCTCTCCTCCGCCCCCGGCTACCGGGATTTCAACCGGGCCGCCGTACAGGAGATGCTCCGGCAGGTGGGGCAGCTGACACTGGACGACGAAGGGATTGCCGTTCGTGGGCTCATCATCCGTCACCTGGTCCTGCCGGAGGGTGCCACCGGGAGTCGGGACACCCTGAGGTGGATCGCGGACACTCTGGGAACCGAAACCCATATTGCGTTGATGAACCAGTATTTCCCGGCCTATCTGGCCGCTGAGACCCCCGGCATCGGCCGCAAGATCACCGACGACGAATACCGGGAAGCGGTGGATGCCCTGGAGGAATTCGGGCTGGATAACGGCTGGGTGCAGGAGTGAGGCTGCAATAATGTAGGGGCGAACCCGTGTGTTCGCCCTCCAAATCGGGCAGACACGCGGGTCTGCCCCTACGGAACAGAAACACCATGAGAACCGTTTTCCTGCTGATGCTTTCCAACGTCTTCATGACCTTTGCCTGGTACGCCCACCTGAAGGACCTGAAGACCGCCCCCTGGTTCCTGGCGGTGCTCGTCAGCTGGGGACTGGCCTTTTTCGAGTACATGCTCCAGGTCCCGGCCAACCGGGTCGGCTACGGCACCTTCAGCCTCGGCCAGCTGAAGATTCTCCAGGAGGTCATCGCCCTGGCCGTGTTCGTGCCCTTCGCAGTGTTCTACATGGGGCAGCCCCTGAAGCTGGACTACCTCTGGGCGGGGTTGTGCCTGGGAGGAGCGGTTTTCTTTATCTTCAGGGGGTAAACCGAAACGACGATTTCACCGCGGAGACGCAGAGGACGCGGAGGTAATCGCCAAGCAAGGTAAATCCATGCGGAAAACCGGGAATTGATTTCGCTCCACGGTTTGCCATCAGATTGGTTCAGAATCGAACGGTTTTTCTCCGCGTCCTCTGCGTCTCCGCGGTTACCCTGTTTTCCCAGATTGAAGGATTGTATTCCATAAGGAGTTGAAATGCCCAAACGTACCGACATACACAAGATCCTGATCATCGGCGCCGGCCCCATCGTCATCGGCCAGGCGTGCGAGTTCGACTATTCCGGGACCCAGGCCTGCAAGGCCCTGAAGGAGGAGGGGTACGAGGTGGTGCTCTTGAACAGCAACCCGGCCACCATCATGACCGACCCGGACTTCGCCGATCGCACCTACGTGGAGCCGGTGACCCCGGAGTTCCTGGAAAAGATCATCGAGAAGGAGCGGCCGGACGCCCTGCTGCCCACCCTGGGGGGACAGACCGCCCTCAACACGGCGGTGGCGGTGGCCGAAAACGGCGTCCTGGAGAAGTACGGCGTGGAGCTCATCGGCGCCAAGCTCCCGGCCATCAAGATGGCCGAGGACCGGACCCTGTTCAAGGAGGCCATGGAGCGCATCGGGCTGGAGGTGCCCCGCTCCGGCTTCGCCCACAACCATGCCGAGGCCATGGAAGTCGTCAGGCATGTGGGGTTCCCGGCCATCATCCGCCCCTCCTTCACCCTGGGCGGCACCGGCGGCGGCATCGCCTACAACATGGAAGAGTACGAACGGATGGCCCTGGCAGGGATCGAGGCTTCTCCCACGAACGAAATCCTGGTGGAAGAGTCGGTCATCGGCTGGAAGGAGTACGAACTGGAGGTGATGCGCGACACCAAGGACAACGTGGTGATCATCTGCTCCATCGAAAACTTCGACCCCATGGGGGTCCACACCGGCGACTCCATCACCGTGGCCCCGGCCCAGACCCTGACCGACAAGGAATACCAGATCCTGCGCGACGCCTCCCTGAAGATCATCCGCGAAATAGGCGTCGATACGGGCGGCTCCAACATCCAGTTCGGCGTTGATCCGAAAACCGGCCGCCTGGTGGTTATCGAGATGAACCCGAGGGTCTCCCGCAGCTCGGCCCTGGCCTCCAAGGCCACCGGCTTCCCCATCGCCAAGATCGCCGCCAAGCTGGCGGTGGGCTACTACCTGGACGAGATCCGCAACGACATCACCCGGGAGACCCCTGCCTGCTTCGAGCCGACCATCGACTACGTGGTGACCAAGGTGCCGCGCTTCACCTTCGAGAAATTCCCGGCGGCCGACGCCACCCTCACCACCCAGATGAAGTCCGTGGGCGAGGTCATGGCCATCGGCCGCACCTTCAAGGAGTCCCTGCAGAAGGCGCTCCGCTCCCTGGAAATCGGCTCCTGCGGCTTCGAATCCCGTCTCTTCGATCTTGCCGATGAGACAAGACGCGCCCTGACCTACAAGGAGCAGTCGCTCCTTCAGGAGAAGCTCCGCATTCCGGGATGGGAGCGGCTCTGGTACCTGGGAGACGCCTTCCGCTACGGAATGCGGGAGCAGGAGCTGCATGAGATCACCGCCATCGACCCCTGGTTCCTGACCAACATCCGCCAGATCATGGAGATGGAGGAGGAACTGAAGGCGGCCCGCCCCGTGTTCGAGAAGAGGCTGCCGGAACTCAGGGAGGTAGTGAAAGAGGCCAAGGAATACGGCTTCTCCGACCGGATGATCGCCCGCCTCTGGGGGACTACGGAGG
Source organism: Geobacteraceae bacterium (assembly GCA_012797715.1). Taxonomy (GTDB): domain Bacteria; phylum Desulfobacterota; class Desulfuromonadia; order Geobacterales; family Geobacteraceae; genus RPRC01. The sequence goes on from JAAZOO010000400.1 coordinate 3,212, forward strand.
ACGATATCCGGGCCCTGCGGGTCTCCCTGAACATCATCCCTGTGTTCAAACGGGTGGATACCTGCGCCGCCGAGTTCGTGGCCTACACCCCCTACCTCTACTCCACCTACGAGGAGGAATGCGAGGCCGACCCCACCGACCGGAAGAAGATCATGATCCTGGGGGGCGGCCCCAACCGCATCGGCCAGGGGATCGAGTTCGACTACTGCTGCGTGCACGGGGTCTTCGCCCTGGCCGAGGACGGCTACGAGACAATCATGGTCAACTGCAACCCGGAGACGGTCTCCACCGACTACGACACCTCGGACCGCCTCTACTTCGAGCCCCTCACCTACGAGGACGTGCTCAACATCGTGGAGAAGGAAAAACCGGACGGCGTCATCGTCCAGTTCGGGGGCCAGACCCCACTCAAGCTGGCCGTGGCCCTGGAGAAGGCCGGGGTCCCCATTATCGGGACTTCGCCCGACTCCATCGACATGGCCGAGGACCGGGAAAGGTTCCAGGTCATGCTCCACAAGCTCCACCTGCGCCAGCCGGAGAACGGGACGGCACGGTCCTTCCAAGAGGCGGAAAAAATCGCCGAGCGCATCGGCTACCCGGTGGTGGTGCGCCCCTCCTACGTTCTGGGCGGCCGGGCCATGGAGATCGTGTACGATGTGGACGAACTGCGGCGCTACATGCACACCGCGGTCCAGGCGTCCCCCGAGCACCCGATCCTGGTGGACAAGTTCCTGGACGCGGCCATCGAGATCGACGTGGACGCCCTGTGCGACGGACGGGAGGTGGTCATCGGGGGAGTCATGGAGCACATCGAGGAGGCGGGCATCCACTCGGGCGATTCGGCCTGCTCCCTCCCCCCCTACTCCATCTCCCGGGAGACCATGGAGGAGATCAAGCGCCAGACCCGGCTCATGGCCCTGGAGCTGGGGGTCAGGGGTCTCATGAACGTACAGTTCGCCGTCAAGGACGGAGAAATCTACATCCTGGAGGTCAATCCCCGGGCCTCCCGCACGGTGCCTTTCGTGTCCAAGGCCACCGGCAGGCCCCTTGCCAAGCTGGCGGCCCGGGTCATGGCGGGAAAAACCCTGAAAGAGCTGGGGGTAGACTCGGAGATTGAGACGAAACACGTTGCCGTCAAGGAAGCGGTCTTCCCCTTCGTGAAGTTCCCCGGCGTGGACACCATCCTGGGTCCGGAGATGAAATCCACCGGCGAGGTCATGGGGATCGACTTCGACTTTGCCCGGGCCTTTGCCAAGGCGCAGCTGGCAGCAGGCGTACGGCTTCCCCTGGACGGAACCGTCTTCATCAGCGTGCGCGACAGCGACAAGAAACATATTGTCTCACCGGCCAAAAAACTGTATGATAACGGCTTCGAACTGGTTGCCACCCGCGGGACCGCGGCCTTCCTGAAAGAACGGGGCATTCCGGTCCGGGTGGTGAACAAGGTTACCGAAGGTCGCCCGCACATCGTGGACGCCATCAAGAACAACGAAATCAGCATGGTGTTCAACACGACCCACGGGGCCCAGGCAGTGGCGGACTCCTTCTCCATCCGGAGAAACACCCTGATCGGCAACATCGCCTATTTCACCACCACGGCCGGCGCCAAAGCCGCCGTTGACGGCATCCTCGCCATGCTCCGCGCCGAGCTGGAGGTTAAACCCCTCCAGGAATACCTGTAGGAGGTCCGGCCGGCACCGTTCTCAACGGACATCATCATAGAGAAAATAGGAAAGGGGCGGCCGATTCGGCTGCCCCTCACGTTTTAGGAGGATTGCATCACCATGTCGCACTCAGTACCCATGACCAAGGAAAGCTACGACAAGCTCCAGGAAGAACTGAAACGCCTCATCAGGGAGGAACGACCGAAGGTCATCCAGGATATCGCCGAAGCCCGCTCCCACGGGGACCTTTCCGAAAACGCCGAATATGACGCGGCCAAGCATCGCCAGGGCTTCATCGAAGGAAGGATCCAGGAGCTCAAGGATAAGCTGGCCCGCGCCTACGTGGTCGACCTGTCCAACATGACACCGGACAAGGTGGTATTCGGAGCCACCGTGACCCTGTATGATACTGCCCTGGATGAAGAGGTCACCTACCGTATCGTGGGCGAAGACGAAGCGGATATTAAACAGGGCAAGATGTCCTGCTCATCGCCGGTGGGCAAGGCACTCATCGGTCACCGTCTGGACGACACGGTGCGCGTGAAGGTACCGTCCGGACTGAAGGAATACGAGATCATCGATATCAGCTACGCGTCGTAGGGCGGCCGGGCGGGAAGATATCCTGCTCATCACCTTTCCCGGCCATTCACGGCTTCCACCGTAATCAGCACGTCAACAGCGCCGTTCTCCGCTGCCGGGAGCGGCGTTTTCCTCCTGATTTCCCCGATACTCCCGAGGCTATCAAGAAACTCCACCAGCCGATCCCCATCCACTCGGACAGTGCAGACCCCGCCTTCTTGGCCGGCGACCTTCCGGACAACCGCTCCTCCGGCCCGGACGGTAATCCTGTCGATTTCCCTGAAGGCAGCGTCCGCATCATCGGCACCAAGGACAACCCGCATCTCCCGCATCGCCGCCGTCCCCCCCCCTTTCGTGCGCAGGGCCGGGGACGAGACGCTTTTCCCCTCCTTCCGGAGCCCTTCTCCGTTCCGGGGCAGCGCCCCATCGCCCTGCTCCCGGAAGAGCCGCGATGCCCCGCCCGTGGTTTCCGACATGGGGGCAGGAGGGGCCGGCGGCGGCAGCGCAACGGGAGAAGAGGCCTCCTCCCGTGCCGCGTGGGAAGGAAGCGCGCCCGCGGGCGTCTCCCTGAAAGGAGGGGGGGCGGCACGTCCCTTTGCCGAGGCGTCGTCCCCCTTTTTCTTTTCCATGGGGCGCGTTTCCGGGACGGCCGGCGAACGCTCCGCTCCTGAAGGGGGAGCAGCGGCCGGTGGAGCCTGGGGAGCCGCCTCCCTCTGAATCTCCCCAACCGGGGGGACGGCGATTTTCACCTCCGGAGAAACGGTGCGGTAGACCAGGTACACGGTCACGGAGAGGAGGACAAGAGCGGCTGCTTCCAGGGGAAGATTCCTGCGCAACGGCAGAAAGATTCGATGCCACAGGCTCGCCCTGTGAGAGTCCTCCTCCCGGATGCGTGCCATGACGCGCCCCGTCACCCCTGGGGGAGCCTCCTCCTCACCCAGGGTTCGCAGGCACTCCACCGTCCGCCGCAGGTCACGCAGAGCGGCCGCGCACTCGGGGCAGACCCTCAGGTGCTCCTCAATGAGAGCCTTTTCCCGGGCAGAAACAGCCCCGTCCAGATATGCCGACAGCTTGCACCGTATCCCGGAGTGGTCCATCACATCTCTCCCAGCACCCGTTTCAGGCACCCCCGGATCGCATCGCGCGCCCGGGAAATCCTCGATTTCACCGTCCCTTCGGCAAGACCGAGCATCCCGCCGATCTCTCCGTAGGAAAACTCCTCCACATCCCTCAGCACCAGCACCTCCCGGAATCCCGGCTCCAGTCCGTTGATGCACTCCTGAACCCGCTTCCGTACCTCTTGACGCTCCAGCACCTCCTGGACGGACGGACCCTCCGACGGCGGTTCACAATGACGGCACTCTTCGCAGCCCGGAATCGGCTCATCCAGCGAATAGGCTTCCCGGGACGATCGGGTCCTCGTCTGCCGGAGCCGGTTGCGCGACAGGTTGACGGCTATCCTGGTGAGCCAGGTGGAGAAGAGGGAATCGCCCCGGAAGGTTTTCAGCGCCTTCCATGCCGCGACAAAGGCGTCCTGGGTCACCTCGGCAGCATCGTCGTAATCGCCGAGAATGCGATAGACAAGGGTGAACATCCTGTTGCGGTATTTCTCCACCAACGTCTCGAAGGACCGCAGATCACCCTTCCTGACGGCTGTCACCAGCTCGGCGTCATCATCGACAATGGCGCGGTTTTCTACCCGTATCATACCAGACAGTCACGGAGAGGGATTTGTTCCCTCACTCCGTTTCCTCCTCCCTTTCGACCCGTTTCTCTCCATAGTACTCCCGGTACGCTTCGTAGTCCCGCAGGGAATAGAGGACAAAAATCACCTTTTCCGGAAGGTCGTGCGACCCAAGAAAACGCAGGGTCGTATCCAGCGCGATACGGCACGCCTCCCTCACCGGATACCCGTAAGCGCCGCAGCTGATGGCCGGGAAGGAGACCGTCCGCACACCGTTTTCCGCTGCCAGGGCAAGGCTGTTCTCGTAACAGGAAGCCAGAAGGCGGGGGGAATCCTCCCCGTCGACGCCATATACCGGTCCCACGGTGTGAATCACGTGGCGCGCCGGAAGATTGTAGGCTCCGGTAATCCTCGCCTCGCCCGTCGGGCACCAGCCGATGGCACGGCACTCCTCCAGGAGGCCCGAGCCGGCTGCCCAGTGGATCATGCCGTCCACCCCGCCGCCGCCGAGAAGGGTGCTGTTGGCGGCGTTTACCACGGCATCCGCCTCCACCTGGGTAATGTCGCCCATCCTGATGACAATCCTGTCAAGGATATCCGGTTTCATTCTCCTCTCACGCTCCATTCATCTCAGACCTGCCGGGCTTCGAAAACCTGGCAGGTCTACTGCCACTCTTTTCCTAAAAACGTGACGAGATTGCCAGCGCCAGGAAGGGCGCGGGATGGTAGTCGTCCGACGTGAGCCTGCCGCCGTTCCGGTCGTCCATGCTCACCTTGCCGTTGCACATGACCCCTCCGTACACGTCGAGGTTGAATCTCTTTACGGCGCTCCACGACAGGCGTCCCCAGACGGGAATCGAGTTGTACTCCCCGATTCCGTCGGCAAAAGGACCGGAATCCTTGAGACGGAATCGTTCTGACCGGTACGCTGCGCCGGCAGCCACATCCCAGCCTCCTCCGATGCGGTAGGAAAGTTCCATGCCCGCGGGACCGGCGGGCCCCGGCCGGAAGGGGTTGGCCAGGAGGAGACGTTCGGTTATCCGCCAGTTCACCACAAGCACCGGGAATACCGTTACCTCTTCCAGTTCGCTGAACGCCGCCACGCCGAGACCGAGTGTCAGATTGGGGCCGAAATCCCTGGTCACGGAAACGGCGCCGCCGTATTGCACCGCGTTACCCCACCCGGCTCCGTCTTCACGGGAAAACTAGACTGTGGGAGCGACATAGAGGCTCCATTCGGGGGTCAGATCATACCCCGCATTTCCTCCGAATTCCAGAGTATGCACCGTGTCCCAGGGCTTCGCGCCGGCAAACGCGGCGGAACCCGAAAAATTGTAGTCCGCGTACGTATATCCGAAATGAAGCCCCACGCCGAACGTCTCGCTGAGGGGGATGCTTCCGTCCGCGACAAAGATGGCACGAAACACGCTGACGCTTCCCCCCTTGTCGAGATTCGCGTCGAACTGGTAAACCGGTGTTGCCGCAAGCGTAAGAGAGGGATTGGCATCCTGGGGTGCGCCATCGGGATTTTCCGCGCTCGCCGGAAC
>JAAZOO010000401.1 GCA_012797715.1 Geobacteraceae bacterium
AGGTCTCCCCGGAGGAGTGCCTCGTAAATCTGTTCGACGATGTAGTCGGACTTACGACTCAGGACGACTTTCTTGAATCCCCTGGTTGGCATTTCCGCAGCTTCCCCCTTCTTCGCGAACAACTGTATCATGAGAGCATCCGAAACTCGTACGACACACGCCCGCCAGGCAGTTTGAGAACCTCCGTCCTAAGCCGCAGGCCGACAGCGATTTTCTCTGCCGAAAGAGAGCGGTCCAGACGGCCGAACACCCTCACGGAGCCGAAGTCGACAACTGCAATGGTGTACGGCAAATCCTCCCCGAATCCCGCGGGAGCATAAGACAGCGAGCTGTACGTGAGCAACGTTCCGATACTAGGCAGGTCAAACCATTCCATATCGCTGTCCAAGGACTTGCAACAGTCCGCCCGCGGAGGGAAGTACCGGGCTCCGCAGGTCCGGCAGCGGGTCCCCAGGACGCGTCCCTGCTGCAGATGATCGATAAAATCGTTGACCCTGGTGAGCCCTGTAAAGCTGACCGTTCCGAATTTGCTGAACCGGTTGTCGATCTCCTTTTCCGTCATGGCTATTCCCTCCCCAGGATTATGACATTGGCATAGATCCCAACGCCGCCGATATTATGAACCAGGCCGACAGATGCGTCCTCCACCTGGATAGGCCCCGCTTCGCCGCGCAGCTGCAGGACGATCGTTCGGATCTGTGAGCCTCCGGTGGCCCCGATGGGATGACCCTTGGAGAGAAGCCCACCGTCCACGTTCACGGGGATTTTCCCCTCCTTGTACGTCTCCTTTGCGCGGATCAGCTCGACGCCCTCACCGGGTTTGGCGAACCCGAGATTCTCATACGCCATCAGCTCCGCAATGGTGAAACAGTCGTGAACCTCGGCAACGTCCACATCGGCTGGCCCGATACGGGCCATCCTGTAAGCTTGCCGGGCGGCTTCTTCCGCCGCTGCCAATCCATGAAAATGCGCCCTTCCCACGAGATTGACGGATGCGGTAGCGGACCCGAGCCCCTTGATCCAGACGGGCTTCCCGCCGATGGCCCTTGCTCTCCTTTCACTGGCGACGATGATACAGGAGGCGCCGTCGGCATTAGCGCAACAATCTCTCATCCGCAGGGGGCTCGAGATCGGGTTGTTAAGCTGATTGGCTGGATCCTCGAAGTCCTGCGGACTCAGGGGCTTGCGGATCATGGCTTTTTCGTTGAGTGCGCCATAATAAGAGGATTTCAGACGGATCAGGGCCAGATCTTCCGATGTGGTCCCGAATTTCGCCATGTGGCCCCTGGCATACATGGCATAATAGGCGGGCATCATGGTCCCGAAGGGTGCTTCCCACTGAATGTCGGCGCCGCGGCCCATTCGCTCCTGGGATTCCGCCGAGGTAATTTCCGACATCTTCTGGAATCCCGCCACCAGAACCACGTCGTGCAAACCAGACTTTACAAGGGAATAGGCGAGTCGCAACCCTGTCGTACTGGAGGAGCAGAGGGTCTCCACGTAACACGTGGGCTGCGGGTTGAGTCCGAAGTATTCGGCGAGAACACCCGATGGAGAGCGCTGTTTGTCATATTCCGGAGCAGAGCAAACGATGGTGGCATCGATATCCGCAGTACTCATGTTTGCGTCCCTCATGGCCTCTTGGAAGGCCTCGAAGGCTAGTTCCCGTATCGAGCCGTTGAAGGCGCGCACAAACTTGCTTTGCCCTACACCGATAATCCCGACCTTATCCATATTTCCTTTCCTTGAATCGTCTGCTGAGAACCCGGACACCCTGAGGCCGTGCCGGGTGCCGGGATCAGAATTGAACATCCGTCCTCGGAACTTTCTGTCCCGACGTGTAGTCGTACCATCCCTTTCCCGTCTTCCGCCCCAGATCCCCGCTCAAGACCAGCTTTTCCAGGAGAAGGCTGGGCCGCCATTTCGGATCCTTGTATCCATCGTGCAAGGTTTTCAAGACGCTAAGCCCGATGTCGAGGCCGACGAAATCCGCCAGCTCGAACGGCCCCATGGGGTGGCCCAGGGCAAGCTTCAAAGCCTTGTCGATGTCTTCCACACTTGCGACGCCTTCCAGGAGACAATTGTACGCCTCGAGTCTCAATGCCGCATTGATCCGGTTGACCAGAAAACCGGGCACATCCTTGACGAGAACGCTCTCCTTCTTGAGTGAATCGACAAACTGACGGGCCTGCCGAACAGTTTCCGGGGAGGTTTTGAGCCCCGGGATGATCTCAACGAGACGCATGATTTGGGGGGGGTTGAAGAAGTGAATGCCGATGAACCGATCCGCACGCCTGACGGAAGCTGCAAGGCGCGTAATTGGAATGGAGGATGTGTTCGTCGCAAAGACGGTTTCAGGCCGGCAGATCCCATCCAGTGTCGAGAAAATGTGGGTCTTCACATCCGCGTCTTCGAAGACGGCCTCTACAATGACGTGCGCATCCCTAGCCTGATCGTACGAGACCGTTCCTTGGATCCGTGACAAAATCCCTCTTTTTTTCTCCTCGTCGATCTTCCCTTTTTGAACGTGGGCCGAAAGGGCTTTATCGATTCGGCTCATCCCGTTCTGCACAAAATCGGGCGTTACGTCATGCAGGATGACCCTGTAGCCCACCTCGGCCGCCACTTGTGCAATACCGGAGCCCATCTGCCCCGCTCCGATCACCGCGATACACTGGTTTTCCATGTCGGATGCGCTCCTCGATCAGATTCCCTCGACATCTCAGGGTGAGTGCAAATTGATTATAAATAGTTATTATTCATATATATGAATAATAACTATTGTCAAGAAATTTTTCTAGGCTCGATTGTGGCATTCAGGTAGAAAGGCGCCCTGTCGCGCGCGCGTAAACGGGTTGTCGCGTTTACACTCCCGGGGTTGTGTGCTATGAATCGCCGAAAACGATCTCAGGAATGCTTCCATGGCCCTTATTACTCCGCCCGTCGGCGTCAACACCTACGTGGCGGCCGCCCTGGGCGGCAAGGAAGCGAAGATGAAGGATCTTTTCCTGTGGCTTATCCCCTTCTTCTTCGTCATGATCCTCGAAACGGTCATCCTCATCTTCTTCCCGGACATCGCTCTCTGGCTGGGCTCGACGAAACTGTAAGCATTCAATCCTAAGGAGGGATTGCCATGAATTTCGACGAACTGTCCGAAGAGTTGAAGATGCTGCGGGATACCGTGCGCTCCTTTGCGGAGGAGAAGATTGCGCCCTTTGCCGAGGAGTGGGACCGCAAGTCCTATTTTCCCTACCAGGAGGCGGTGAAGCCCATGGGCGAGCTGGGCTTCTTCGGCACCGTGATCCCCGAGCAGTACGGGGGCAACGAGATGGGCTGGCTGGCGGCGATGATCATCACCGAGGAGATCGCCCGGGCCTCGAGCGCGCTGCGGGTGCAGGTGAACATGAACGAGCTGGGCTGCGCCTTCACGATCCTGCGCTACGGCACGGAGGCCGCGAAGAAGAAGTACATCGAGAAGCTG
>JAAZOO010000402.1 GCA_012797715.1 Geobacteraceae bacterium
ATCGCTGTTCTACTGCACCGCGAGGGATCTCTTCTTTCACCCCCCCTGCCCCGTGTGCGGACGGCCGCTCCGTCTCTGCACGGACGACGGGGTTCTCGCTCTCGCAGGACTCCAGCCCTATTCCACCTCTTTGTACCGTTACCTGTACTGCGGGGTATGCTGCGCTCCCGGAGACTCCCCTTTCTATGCCTACGGCAGGGATCATGCTTCACCTGCCACTCTTCAGGACTTCCCTGCCCTGATCCGGGAGTTCGCGTCCCTGGACCCGACCCGCGTGGATGCCTCTTTTCCCTGCGCCGGCTGCCCGGAGCGGGAAGCGTGTTACGGGCCCTCGTCGGCGGCCGGTTCCCGTATCGTACCCTTTTCCTTCTACCCGTTCCACCTGCTGGTTTTTGACGCCTTCGACCTGAACTCGCGGGATTTTCTCGCCCTCGTGGCGGGAGCCTCCCCCGCCGAGGCGGAAGAACGGCTCCATCCCCTGCGGGACAGGGGCCGTATCCAATGCCTTGCCGCTCTCCGCCGGAACACACCCCGGGGAGAAACCCTGTTTCCCGTGACCGATGAGCGCCATTTTCTGGAAGTCCTGTACCTGAAGCTTTCCTTTCTCGATGACGTGCTGCGCCTCGTTCCGGAGGACCGTCCCGAACGATGTCTTTCCCTGGACACCATCTGGGTGAAGCTCCCGGCGCGGAGCGACAGGCTCCCTGCCTGGTGGAATTTCGGGACAGGGGTCCTCGATATCGTGCGGCCGAGGTCCGGCCGGTTCCCGAATTCCCCCGCCTCGTTCAAACCCCTTCTCCATGCCGGACTGGTGTGGTTTTCCGCCCTCCTTGCCAATGGCCGGCAGGGAGAGGGGGAGGTGTTCCGTGCGCTGGAAAGCCAGGTGACGGAGGACTCCGGTTCTCCCTCTGCCCGGTGGGAGCGACCTGATACCGGGGCTGTGTTCCTGCCGAAGAATATCTTCTGGGATCCTGAATCCGTGCGGGTTCCTCGCCGGTGGCATTCCCTGTGGGGGAGGGCTCTGGAGGCCGGCTTCGATCTGGTGCGGGCGGCCCTTTCCGGGACGCGATTCGCGCCTGGAAAGACCTTTTTCGAAGATTTGGCGCGATTGAGGTACGAGGTGCGGGCAGCGCTGTTGGGAGCCCCTCCCGGCACGGCGGAACAAGGGGAGATGGCGACCCCCGTCCCCGGCGATCGCCTGGTGCACGACCTTCTGCTGCGTATCGCCGGCAGGTGGCGCGAACGGGCGGAAGCCGCGGAACCGCCCGTGCCTCCTGGGGAAAAGGACGAGACCACGGAGACCGTTATCCTGTCCTCACGCCCCGAAAAAGGGGATTTTTCCGGCATCATGGATACCGACGAGTTCATGGAGACAATCATCCTCTCCCCCAACGGCTCCGGGGAGCGTATCCCTTCTCCTCCGCCGGTTCCCCCATGGGAGGAAGAGGTGCCGGAAACGGTCATTCTCCCTGCCGGACACCGGCCGGAAGGGGGAGCTCCCGCGGAACCTCCGGAGCAGCCCACCCCTCCGGAACCCCTTGAC
>JAAZOO010000403.1 GCA_012797715.1 Geobacteraceae bacterium
CACCATCGGCGACCCGTTTCTCTATTCCACCTTCCTCTACCTCTACCGCATCTTCCGCGACCGCTACCCGGACATCCCCATCGAGGCGGTGCCCGGCGTCTCCAGCATCACCGCCGCGGCCGTGGCCGCGGGCGTCCCCCTGGCCGCCGCCTCCGAGCGGATCGCGGTGCTGCCCGCCACCTTCGAGGAGGAGAAGCTCCGCCGCACCCTCCTGGACTTCGATACCGTCGTGCTCATGAAGGTCAACCGGGTCTTCGACCGGGTCTTTGCCCTGCTCAAGGAGCTGGGCCTGGAGGGGAAAGGGGTCTTCGTCAGCCGGGCCGGGACCCGCGAGGAAAAGGTGGTGCATGACCTCGCGTCGCTGGTGGGAAAGAAGCTGGATTACCTGTCGCTGCTGATCGTGAAGAAATAGGGGAGGTTTTCGTGCCCAAGGTCCATTTCATCGGCGCCGGCCCCGGCGACCCGGAACTGATCACCGTCAAGGGCGCCCGGCTCCTGGGCGAGGCAGACGTGGTCATCTACGCCGGGAGCCTGGTGGACCTGGAACTGGTGCGCACCCATGCTCCAGGCGCCGAGGTCTACGATTCGTCCTCCATGACCCTGGAGGAAACCACTTCGGCAATTGCGGAAGCTGTGCTTGCCGACAAAAAGGTGGTCCGTCTCCACACCGGCGACCCCTCCATCTACGGCGCCATCCAGGAGCAGATGGCGGAGCTGGACCGGCTCGGCATCGCGTACGATGTCGTGCCCGGAGTGACCAGCGCCTTCGCCGCCGCCGCCGCCCTGAAACAGGAGCTGACCCTGCCGGAGGTCTCCCAGACGGTGATCATCACCCGCCTGGCAGGAAAGACGCCGGTGCCCGATCGGGAATCACTCGGCGAAATCGCCAAAGTCGGCGCGACTCTGGTCATCTACCTCTCCGTATCCATGATCGACCGGGTGGTGGAGGAGCTGCTGAAGGGTGCGTACACGCCCGAAACACCGGCCGCCGTGGTCTGCCGCGCCTCCTGGCCGAACGAGATGGTGCTGGAAGGGACCCTTGGCACTATCGCGGAACAGGCAAAGGAGGCCGGAATTGACAAGCAGGCGCTGATCCTCGTCGGAGAGGTGCTGAATGCCCGGAAACAGGGGCTGAAGGCGAAGTCGCTCCTGTATGACAAGGAGTTTTCCCACGGCCGCAGGAAGGGGATTACCTGACCGGCCTTTGATAACGCGAATTTCGTAGGGGCAGACCCGTGTGTCTGCCCGGCACAAGGGCGGACACACGGGTCCGCCCCTACATCAGGAACGCCATGAAAACCGCCGTAATCGCCATAACCGCCAACGGCGCAATCCTGGGCGCCAGGCTCGTCGAAGGCATGCCCGGCTCCGAGCTCCACCTGCCGCCGAAGCTGGCCAACCATGCAGGCCGATCCGCCACTGTTTTCTCCGGGTGCCTCAAGGACTCGATCGGCAAACTCTGGCACGACTTCGACGGCCTGGTCTTCATCATGGCGACCGGAATCGTGGTGCGGATGATTGCACCTCACCTGGAGGGTAAGGACAAGGACCCGGCGGTGGTGGTCATGGACGACGCGGGGAAATTCGCCGTCTCCCTCCTCTCGGGGCACCTGGGCGGGGCCAACCGGCTTGCGGAAACCTGCGCCGGCCTGGTCGGCGCGACCCCGGTCATCACCACGGCGACGGATGCCCACTCCCTCCCTTCCTTCGACCTGCTGGCGAAGGAGCAGGGGTGGGCCATCGACGACCTGTCCCGGGTGAAGGTTCTCAACTCGCTCCTTCTCGAAGGCGCGGAGATCGCCGTGGTCGATCCGACCTGCCAGGTGGAGTTGTACGCCGACGGCCGCGGCAGGCTTTCTTTTCACAGGGATTTCCAGACCGCGTTGAACAGCGGGGCGAAAGGCTTCCTGTTCGTAACCAACCGCAGTCTCCCCCCCCAGTCCCTGTCGCCGGCTCTCCTGGTCCTCCGCCCCCGGAATCTGGTGCTCGGCATCGGTTGCAACAGCGGCACGGACACCGAGGAGATCGAGGAGGTGGTTCTGTCCAACCTGAAACGCCTCTTCCTATCCCTCAAGAGCGTGCGCTGCGTGGCAACGGCCGCGGCGAAGCGGAACGAGCCGGGCCTCCTGGCCTTTGCTGGAAAGTACCAACTCCCGATAGTATTCTATGAAAGCAGCGAGCTGAATGCCGTATCGCCCCCCTCCCCACCGTCCCGGCACGCCATGGAAGCCATCGGCGCAATCGGCGTGGCGGAGCCGGCGGCGCTGCTCGCCTCCGACGGCGGGCGCCTGCTGCTGAAGAAGGTCAAAAGCGGCAACGTGACATTGGCGATTGCGGAAACCGTTAACTGCGAGATTTAACAGGGATATTCAGGATAATCAGGATGAAAAACCAGGTCTTGCTTCATAAGGAGTTGACAGAAGCCATCCTTGGCGCTTGCTTTGAAGTTATGAATGAACTTGGTGGCGGTTTTCTTGAATCCGTCTACGAGCAGGCACTAGTATTAGCACTACGGGATAAAGGGCTTTCAGTACATTCACAATTTCCATTAACGGTTCATTTTCGAGGAAAAAAGGTTGGGGAATTCTTTGCTGACGTTCTTGTCGAGGGAAAGATTATTATTGAACTGAAAGCCGCAAAATCACTCGCACCGGAACACCAAGCCCAGATCATTAATTACTTGAAGGCTGCACAGATAGATGTTGGCCTTCTCGTCAATTTTGGCCCTACCAAACTGGAATATCGAAGGTTTCATCAAAAAGCCTTATCCTGATTATCCTGAATATCCCTGTTAATCCAAAAGGGTTTTTATGTCCAAACTTTACATTGTCGGCATCGGCCCCGGCGCTCTGAAACATATGACCTTCGAGGCCCGCGACGCGATCGGATCATCCGATGCCGTCGTCGGCTATTCCACCTACCTGAAGCTGATCGACCCCCTTCTGGTCACCAAGAAGGTCGTCTCTTCCGGCATGACGAAAGAGGTCGAGCGCTGCCGGGAGGCAATCCGCCTGGCCGGGGAAGGCCGGACCGTTGCCCTGGTCTCCAGCGGCGACGCCGGTGTCTACGGCATGGCCGGGCTGGTGTTGGAACTGGCGCCCCCGGAACCGGTCGAGGTGGTCGTCGTTCCCGGCGTCTCGGCGGTGCAGGCCGCCGCCGCGGTCCTGGGCGCCCCCCTCATGCACGACTTCGCGGTCATCTCCCTGTCCGACCTGCTCACGCCTTGGGAGCTCATCGAACAGCGGCTGGAGGCAGCCGCCGCGGCCCATTTCGTAGTCGCCCTCTACACCCCCCGCAGCAAGGGAAGAACCCGCCACATCGAACGGGCCAGGGAGATCCTGCTCCGGAGCCGCAAGCCGGAAACCCCGGTCGGCATCGTCCGCAACGCCTGCCGCGACAACGAGGAGAAGATCGTCACCACCCTGGCGGACATGCCCGTGGAGCGGATCGACATGTTCTCCCTGGTCATCGTCGGAAACTCGGCCACCTTTGTGGACAAACAGGGAAGGATGGTGACACCGAGAGGTTATGAAACAGGAGCGAGGAATGAGGAACGAGGCACGAGGAAAAACCCTGTGAGCCTTTATCCTCGATCCTCGATCCTCGAACCTCGTCCCGTTTCGGGACGCGCCGTAATGTTCGTCGGCACCGCCTCGGACGTGGGCAAATCCGTTCTGACCGCCGGGTTCTGCCGCATCCTCGCCAACCGGGGCATCCGGGTCGCCCCGTTCAAATCCCAGAACATGGCCCTCAACTCCTTCGCCACCCCCGAGGGGGGCGAGATTGGCCGCGCCCAGGCGGTGCAGGCCCTGGCCTGCCGCATCCCTTCCCACACCGACATGAACCCGGTGCTGCTCAAGCCCAACTCGGACACGGGAAGCCAGGTAATCGTCCAGGGAAAGGTGGTGGGGAACATGAAGGTCGAGGAGTACAACGCCTACAAACCCACGGCCTTCGTCAAGGTCGAGCAGAGCTTCCAACGCCTGCGCCAAGCCCATGATTTCATCGTCATCGAGGGAGCCGGAAGCATTGCCGAGATCAACCTCAAGGCCCACGACATCGCCAACCTGCGGATCGCGGAGATGGCCGGCTGCCCCTGCATCCTGGTGGCGGACATCGACCGGGGCGGCGTGTTCGCCCAGATCGTCGGCACCCTGGAGCTGCTGGAGCCGGAGGAAAGGGAGCGGGTCAAGGGAGTCATCATCAACAAGTTCCGGGGCGATCCGTCGCTGCTCGGGCCGGGGATTCAATTCGTGGAAAACAGGACCGGCGTTCCGGTCCTGGGGGTCATCCCCTGGTTCACCCACTTCCGGAACCCGTAAGAGGACAGCGTGGCGTTGGAAAAAAAGGCTAAGGGCAAAGGGGTAAAGGCTAACGGCAAAAATATCGCCATTGGGGTGATCCGTTTCCCACGCATCTCCAACTACACGGATTTCGACGCGCTGGAGGGAGAGCCGGACGTTACCCTCCGATACATCGAGAAGGCGAGCGAGCTTGAGGGGTTGGATCTCCTCATCCTACCCGGCAGCAAATCCACCATCGGCGACCTGGCGTTTCTCGGGAAACAGGGGTTTTTTCAGGAGATACGCAAGTTTACCGGCCCCGTGGTCGGCATCTGCGGCGGCTACCAGATGCTGGGGAAAAGGGTGCTGGACCCGGACGGCGTGGAATCGTCCGTGACGGAAGCCGAGGGACTGGGATTGCTTGACGTGGAAACGGTCATGCTCAATGAAAAGGAGACCCACCAGGCGGAGGCTCGGCTGTTGCGGGCAGCCGCACTGATTGTTCCGGGATGCGAGGACACGGTCACTGGGTACGAGATCCATATGGGCAGCACCTCGTTGGGTTCATCCGCCAAACCCTTCGCGCAGATTGTCCGGCGTTCCGGCTGCGAGGTGACCATAACCGACGGCGCGGTTTCGCCGGACGGCCGGGTTTTCGGCACCTACCTGCACGGTATTTTCGACAATCACGGCTTCCGGACGGCTTTTCTGAATCGAATACGAAGGGAAAAGGGATTGCCGCTGATGTCCTCGGCAACCGGCGGCGAAGACCCGTTCAACCTGCTGGCGGAACACCTGGAGCGGCATCTGGATATGGACCGGCTGTTCCGGATCTGCGGAATCACCTGCTGATTCCCTGCGTTCAGCCTTGTCGCAGCAGGTCCTTCACTCCGCCCTGCTTCCGAACCTCCCGGATACCTATCCTCTGGTGTGCGCACGAAATTCGGGGATCGGCAGAATGACCCGGCGTGTCGCAAACCCGATCCGGCGTACCTCCGACAGCATATTCATTTGCACTGTCCCCCGATTCGAACGTGAAGCAGACGCACTGTTCAACCGTACCGGAAGAAAGAAGTTTCCCATACGGGATTAAACCTAAAACCGGCAGTTGGAGGTATCCGCAGAGAGCGACTCTGTCGTATTTCGTTGCTGCTCTTAGCGAAATGGAGCGGCCACAGCCGATACTGTCCGAACCAAAAAGGGTGAGTGTATCGGCTGTAGTGAAATGAGC
>JAAZOO010000404.1 GCA_012797715.1 Geobacteraceae bacterium
CCGGCAGGCCCGTTAACACCATCGTGTAATAATGCCCGCCATGCGCCTCGAGCTCGACCTCCGGTCTATTCCTTCCAATGTATCTCAGGACCCTCTCTAACATACGCTTCCCTCCTTACTGTGTATCCCGGCGCCAGAGTTGTTCTCGGACCCGCACACACCGTCCAGATCTTCTGTCAGGTGGCATTTCTGGTCCTCCGCACAAATCGCGCCTCCAAACCGTGTCTGCCGATGAGAAGAAGGAAATCAACCTCTTCGCCTCTGTGCAGATTCCTGCTGACAGACCATTTGCTCTCGAAAGGTATGCCCCTGCGCACAAGCTGTATGCATCCCCGACCGGAGGTCGTATCAACATGTTCGATAACACCTCGCATTCTCAATTGTCTGTTGATCTTCAGCGAGAACATGTTCTCTCTGATATGGAAATATCGTTGCCCCGGACTTCCGATGTGCGAGAATTCCCTCCCCTCCGCGGAAACAAAGAGCGTAGCTTCAAGAGGGATGGTCCCTTCAACGGGCGTGTACAACATTGGTTCAGCCGCACCTCCAGGGGGAAAACAGGCGGCCAGAAGGATTACCCCGCTTGATGCATCACGCAGCAGAACGATAATTCTTTGGACTTCCGGTCCGAACATTCCAGGTTTCGCCGCAGGGACATTTGCTTCCAGCTCGTTTACAGGCCCGTAATACCTTGCGAACGTATTAACCGGCCGCCTCTGCTTGCGTTCCTGAACTCTGTTGTGCCCTCCAAGTGCCCCTACCGCGAGTATCTTGCCGTTGGAGAGAAATTTCACCTCGAAAGGCACAACTGAACCGATGGAAATGGAACCGGGGACTCCCCAATCCTCACTACAAAAGGGTATTCTCCGAGACTCATTCTGAAGACATATCGACCCGGATATGCCCCTTGTCGTCCTGCGTATCTCCGAGATGACCCCGTGTCCAAAGGAGCGAATGTCGCCGCACCTCAAACAAACAAACTCCCTGCCATACCACTTCCGCCCAAAATAGACCATGCTGGGCCTGCCGCAGTCCTGATTGGCGCAGATTGTGTCGCCCTCGGACCTGACAAACTCATCTCTCATCATAGTCCTCCCTTTCGTCAATAGAGTTTCGGGGTGTAGCTCTCAGGAGAGCGGTCCTTGTCTTCCGCAAACCATTGGGTTGCGATACGTTTGACAACCTGCCTTCCACTATGACCATCACCCAATGCCTTCTTCTGCTGCAGCTCGGCTCTCCGCCTGATATTACTGACAGCTGTCCGAGCTGCCTGCATGATCTCCACAATCTCATAGGGTGAAATGAAGCGGTTGAGATGATCGATCATCTCTGGCCGACCAAGGGCGCCCACCATGATTATTGCTTCTCTCTTGACTTCTGGGTCTGACTCCGAAAGACCTTTTTCCATTAGATCCTGCAGACCGTTTCGGGCAATCATCCCGAAGGCCGACGTATCTCCGAGTAAACGCAGATTGCGGTAGGCAACCCGGCGCACGCCAGATTCAGGATTGAAGCAGGAGCGGTAATAGGTGCCGGCTATACGCTCTCTATTCAGAAGTCCCAGGGTCTCCACACATATCCCTACCAGTTTAAGGTCCTTCTCATCGGAGGAATATGATACTCTTTGAAGTGCCTTGAAGCTTCCTTCGTCCCCCCGGCAATACCGGAGTCGATAGGCGGCTCTTTCCCTCTTCTCGTCATCCTGGCCAAAAAGATCTCTCTTAAGCTCTTCACAGTCTATAAACATCAAACCTCCTTTCTCCGAAAGATAATCCGCGAACCGGGTTCAACTGGTCTGACCCAGCTCTAAATCGGGGTCACGAAAGACACCCAATGGTTGCGCAGGTGGATCATTATTGTCTTCTCCCTGCTTTGTGAGAGACTGTTTACCAGCAGGCGAAACAGCCTTTTTCCTTTGTCGGGGTCTATCCTCAAGAAATATCCGGGGGATAGGCGCAGAAAAACGAACCTGTCCAGGACGCGCTCAGCACACGTCTTGGATCTCACAGCCTTATAGGCCGAATCTTCTTCCGAAGCCCACAGACCAACCTGGACACCGACCATGCCTGTCGTGGGAAGGCAAAAAGCAAAATCGATCTTATAATTGTGATCGAGGACAGGCGAGGTAAACACCGGAATTCCCCCCATTTTCATGGATCTTACGAGATTTCTTTCGATTTTTTTCCCAAGTCTCATCGCTTTCTCCTGATTCTCTTGCTACCGCTCCGGCCTTCGATGATTGCCCTATCGGGGAACTCGGTCCCGATTCGGCAGGTTTTTCCATTAACGCAATCGATGACAGATTCGCAATCTTCATGCGCAAACACCGTTCCCAGGTTATATAGCGCTGATGGCGACGATTCCTGCGAAGTCGCCATCAGCCTTGAGATTCCTTGTTCGTCTCCACGATCAAAGCACGAGTCGAGCCCTCGACATTTGCACGACTATTCTAGTGCGGACTTGATCGTGCGGTTCATGTGATCCAGATGCTTCCCGGGAACGTCTTCCCCGTAGACATCCTTGTGAAATCGCGTCATGGTTCCACACATTGCTTCCAACCGCCTCCCATGCTCAATAACCGCCTCCCATGCTCAATCACCTCCTGTCGTTAAATTTCTCTCAGATCCTTATCACCCCCTTTGATTCGCCGCCTTCCGGATGGCCGATCCGTTCGCGGACGCTTATCTCTCTGCCCATGTTATGGGAGCCAAAACAGCGTTTGGGTGACGAAAACCCAGAAAAATTTTGGGCTTCTGGCAAGAACTTTTGACCGTATTCAACTGCCATGAGCTCTATCCCCATTCTTTTGCGACCGTCGAACGGTTCCTCGCGGCGCCTTGACACCGCGTACCCCCTCCTCGTCCGGGATAGGCAGCTGAAACACACATTTCGCCTGATACAGATCAACCATGTTTTGAAGCATCCCTCCACGGCAAACCAGTCTTTGGATATTCAAAAACCGGATATCTCGCCAAATGTCATCCATGGCCTTGCCCCTGAAGTCTTCAACTTTTATCCTACCTGCCGGTCCAAACAAATCATATCTTATGCTTTCCACAATGGCCGACGGTATTGCCGACGCGCTTGCCACGTTCATCTCCATTATCAAAGCTCCGGCAGCGAGGGAACGAACCTGCTTCTCCATAAGCTCCAAAGCCATTTGTCGTTCACCTGACCCTTCTCTGGACGGGCGAGGAAGCGGTATCACTCGCCTGATGCATATGTCGTTTTCGTAGGATTCGAGGTACGCATGTCCTGAGGGATTTCGTATCTCAAATTCAAGCTGCGCCCGACCAACCTCACCGGCGACCTGTCGCAACTCCTTTCCCAGGCAGACGGGGGCGAAGGCAATATCGAGAAGAATTGGTTTCTCATGCCGAATTAACATGCCCAGAAGGTCGTTAAGCGATGATTTCTCGTTGAAAGAAAAGGGTTGGGTGGCTGTGAGCTCACCATCATTGGTGTCAATGGTCAGGGTTTCACGAGAAATCGTTTTAATCTCCGCAGGTTCGAACGGAGCCATCAGTTGCAGGAGCGTGTTTGTTTTTTTTATTGTCTTTATGGTGTAGACAGAAAAGGACTCCAGGAGGCAGGCAATGTTTTCATGCATGGTAAGGGCCTTACGCCTGCTCTTTTCCTCGGATGGGTCCTTGCATTTACCCATAACCGCTATCTGCAGACGCCCTTTCTCTTGGCCCGCAACATATCGCAGGTTCACCTGCCTGCCGTCAGCTGGCTCACGAAGCAACCAAGATATCAGCCTGGTTCTCTTGTCCTCTATCTCGGTCAGTCCTTTCTTCTCGGTGATCACGGAATCGATGACAAAGCCAAAGAAGGAATGCCATTCCGTTTCTCGATACATACAGCCATCCGATGCGATAGGCGTCAGTGATTCGACTTGACATGAATAGATGACGGGCTGATGATCTCTATCCGCGTCCATCTTGATATTCCTCATCTTTCAGGCCTCCAGTTGGTCTTGACGAATCCCGTTTGGGTACGATCCGTCCTTTCGGTTTGTCTCTGCAATCTAAAACGAGGAATTCGCAGACATCCGGTATCCGGTCCGACTTGTCATTCTGCCGGTACCTCTGGGACGGCAGGTTGCGGTGACGTTGAGCGTGCCTACAGAGTCCTTGCACGCCTTGATATGATCATTTTGCGAATCTCTTCCTTATAGGGTCATATCTGATCGCCAGCTTGATAAGGGAAGCATTTGGATTCGCATCTGTCCGCTCCCGGTACACAGTCATCCTGGGTTTTCTTCCGTTGTCTTCCTCCTCCAGATAGAAGAGGCGATCCCCATCACCTGCTGTCGCCCCCTCTATATAATGTCGAGTCATAGGACATCCTCCTTGCTGAACGTTCTTGCCTGCAATAATGTTTTGTCCCGCTCAAGCAGCTTTGGGCGGAATAGCGCAAAAAAAGTTCAATGGACAAGCCCTTAAGAGGACCATAGGTTAGGCGACCCGCGTCCCGCAGCTTTTTATTGTTCAGCGCTTTAACCACTTATTTCCGATCATGAACAATGGTCCCGGGTTTCGAAACAGGAAGTGATTCCTTCCGTCCGTAACAGAACAGCACGCATCGTGAAGCGAGGTTTCTATAAGAGCGGTTTCTATGGTTATATGGTCAGAAGCCCGGATTAATGGAATGAATATGGAACGACAAGGGGCGGCACAATCGATACGATCCATGGCAAGGAGTTGATGCCTTATTTGCGATAGTCGAGCCAAGGAAATGCGTGAGAGCGTGAAATGTGCCGCTTTCCATGCCCTCTCGCACGGTGGTGGCGAGAGCCTCCGCTTCTTTCCTGATGAACTTTCGCAAAATTCGTGCTGGCAACGATTCTTTACTTATATTACTATTTCAGGGTTATCAGAGTTCATCAAAGGAGGGTAATTCATGCCGAATAGCTCAATCAAAACCGCCAGGAAAGCAAAGAATAGCATCCTGGATGATCTTTCGGCAGAAGCGCGGAAATGGAAAGACAGGAAACTTTCCATGGAGTATGATGATGACCCCGAGTTTTGGTGGGAGGTCAAGGCGAGGATGGTTCTTCTCGGTGAAGCATGGGATCTGGTGAACAGCATCGATGTGTCGGATCTCAAAACACGTGAAGACTTCCATTCGAGGCTTCTGCATGACATGCTCAACCACAAAGACTGGGGGTGGGGCGGCAACTGGTCGGACAAAATCCACAGCGAG
>JAAZOO010000405.1 GCA_012797715.1 Geobacteraceae bacterium
CCCGCCCGCGTTGCAGAGCATTTTCGCCGCCCTTCCCGCCAGCCTCCCCTTTTCCCTGCTGGTGTCGCAGCACATGCCTCCCGGATTCACGCGAACATTTGCGGAACGGCTGAACAGGACCTCAGGTTTTGAAGTGGCGGAGGCTGTCGAGGGTGAAGCGGTGTCTCCGGGAAAAGCCCTCATAGCGCCGGGTGGGAAGAATATGCTCTTTCGGCACGAGGAAGGTATCGTGAGGGTGCGACTCGTTGATCCGGAGCCGATGGAGAATTGTGTTCCATCCGTTGACAAGATGTTTCGATCCTGTGCCCAAGTCTTCGGACCTCGACTTCTGGGGGTTGTCCTGACGGGAATGGGAAATGACGGAAGCGAGGGTGTCCGGGCAATTAAGGAAGCCGGAGGGTATGTTCTGTCCGAGGCGGAGGAATCCGCGGTAATCTTCGGAATGCCGAGGGCCGCCATCGCGACGGGAACGGTGGATGCAATCGTCCCGCTTGAAAGGGTGGCCGGCGAGATTCTGGCACGGTGCGGCTATGAGGGGCAGAGAAACTGAGAGGAGCGAACAATGGCGACAGAAGAGGACAAAGGTGTCACCAGCAGGGCCGAAGAGTTTCTGCAGCTTTTCAAGAAGGGAGCTGAATTTACCCAGGAGCTTCTGAAGGAAAATGAGCGGCTTCGTTTCCGGCTCCTCCAGCTGGAAGAAAATAGCCATCCCAGGTGCGACGATGTGGTGGTAACGGAAGCGAACCGCAAGCTTGCGGATCGTGTGGCTGAACTGGAAATGGAAAAAAAGGAGATTCTGGAACGTATCGCCCAGGTGGAGAGGGAGAACCAGGATTTTGCCGAGCGGTACGTGGAGATAGAAACCGAGAACAACAACCTGGCCAATCTTTACATAGCCAGTTACCAGCTCCACTCCACCCTCGATTTTTGCGAGGTTCTCCAGATTATCACCGAGATCATTATCAACCTCATCGGGGCTGAGGAGTTCGCTATTCTGCTCCTGGACGAAAAAACCAACGAACTGAACGCCGTGGCAACCGAAGGCGTTACCCGGGAGCAGATACCCTCGGTGAAGCTGGGGGGAGGTGTCATCGGCTCGGTGGCCAAGACCGGTGAAAACTTCTTCGTGGACGATGTATCCGTGTACCGGCGCGATTTTCTGAACCCGATGGTCTGCATTCCCCTGAAGATTAAGGAACATGTCATCGGCGTCATAGTTATCTATAAACTGCTGATTCAAAAGAAGTCTTTCGCTCCCGTCGATTATGAGCTTTTTACCCTTCTGGCGGGGCATGCGGCAACTGCCATCTTCAGCTCCAAGCTGTATTCCGAGTCGGAGCGGAAGCTTTCCACCATTCAGGGATTTATCGACCTGCTGACAAAGTAGCGAAACGCAGCGGAGGACATGAAGCCATGCCAGAAAATAAGATATTGATCATCGAGGATTCTCCCACCATGAGGCAGCTCATCTCGTTCGCCCTGAAGAGGCTTCCCGGCGTGCGCATCGTTGAGGCTTCCGACGGCGTCGATGGTTTGAAAAAGCTTTCAACGGAAAAGTTCGATCTGATCCTGACCGACATCAACATGCCCATCATGGATGGTCTGAAGCTGGTCAGCCTGGTGCGAGGCGACGCCAACTACCGCTCCGTGCCGATTGTGGTAATAACGACGGAAGGCGCTCAGGAGGATAGGGCGAGAGCTCTCGCTCTGGGAGCGAATGACTATATCACCAAGCCGATTCAGGCCAACCGGATACTTGAACTGGCGAAGTCGCTCCTGAAAAATGCCTGAAATGACCCGTCGAACGGTTTCTTTTGACTACTGATACGAAATCCCGGAGGTTATGAATCGTGGAAGAAAGGTATATCCCCAAAGACGTAGAAGAGAAGTGGCAGCGCTCCTGGGAGTCCGGCAAGGTGTTCCGGGCGACCCGGAATGAAGATAAAGAGAAATACTATCTGCTGGAGATGTTTCCCTACCCGTCAGGGCGGATTCATATGGGACATGTGCGCAACTATTCCATCGGGGACGTGGTTGCCCGTTTCATGCGCATGAAAGGGCGCAATGTGCTCCATCCCATGGGGTGGGACGCCTTCGGGATGCCTGCGGAAAATGCCGCCATACAGCACAAGAGCCATCCGGCTACCTGGACGTACGAGAACATCCAATACATGCGTAATCAGCTGAAGAAGCTGGGTTTTTCCTATGACTGGGATCGCGAGCTGGCCACCTGTCACGTGGGGTACTATCGCTGGGAGCAGCTCATTTTCCTGGAGATGTTCAAGAAGGGTCTCGCCTATAAGAAGAATTCCTTTGTCAACTGGTGTCCGAAATGCGAAACGGTCCTCGCCAACGAACAGGTGGAAGACGGCTGTTGCTGGCGTTGCGACAGCGGCGTGGAGCAGAAGGAACTGGACCAGTGGTTTTTCCGCATCACCGATTACGCAGAGGAACTCCTGGAGTCAACGTATCGGCTGACCGGATGGCCGGAACGGGTTCTCACCATGCAGCGCAACTGGATAGGGAAAAGTTGCGGCTGCGAGATAGATTTCCCGGTGGAAGGACGCTCGACGATCATCCGTGTCTTCACAACCCGCCAGGATACCCTTTTCGGCGCGACCTTCATGTCCCTGGCGCCGGAGCACCCCCTTGCCATGGAGATAACCACCGAAGAAAGACGGAACGAGGTGGTGTCGTTCATTGACAAGGTGAAGAGGACCGACAAACAGAAGCGTACCGCGGATGAGATGGAAAAGGAGGGCGTCTTCACCGGCGCGTACTGTATCAACCCGGTGACCGGCAGGCGCATGCCGGTATATCTGGCCAATTTCGTTCTTCCCGAATACGGCACCGGCGCTGTCATGGCGGTGCCGACTCACGACCAGCGCGATTTCGAGTTCGCCCGTACGTATGGCCTTCCGCTTCAGGTCGTGATTCAGCCGGAAGGGGAGACGCTGGATCCGCAAACAATGACCGCGGCGTACACGGAAGAAGGTTTTTTGGTCAACTCGGGAGAATTCAACGGCCTTGCCAGCGTCGAGGCCAAGGAGCGGATCGCGGATTACCTGGAAAAACAGGGGATCGGAAAGAAAACCGTCACCTACCGTCTGCGTGATTGGGGAATTTCCCGCCAAAGATACTGGGGGAATCCCATTCCGATAATCTACTGCGACCGGTGCGGCGTCGTTCCCGTTCCGGAGAAGGACCTTCCGGTGCTTCTCCCCATGGATGCCGTTTTCAGCGGAGAGGGTGGGAACCCCCTCGCGAAAATCTCTTCTTTCACCACCGTCGCCTGCCCGCTGTGTGGCGCGTCTGCCCGGCGGGAAACGGATACCATGGATACCTTTGTGGAATCGTCCTGGTATTTTCTCCGGTATTGCTGCCCGCGGTTCGAGGATGGGCCTCTGGACCGGGCGGAAACGGAATATTGGATGTCCGTTGACCAGTATATCGGCGGAATCGAGCACGCCGTGCTCCACCTCCTGTATGCCCGCTTCTTTACCAAGGCTCTTCGGGATCTGGGGTACGTGAACATCGACGAACCGTTCGAGAACCTTTTGACCCAGGGGATGGTAATCAAGGACGGCGCCAAGATGAGCAAGTCCAAGGGGAACGTGGTGGATCCGAACGCACTGCTAGAGACATTCGGGGCGGACACCGCCCGCCTCTTCTCCCTGTTCGCGTCTCCCCCCGAGAGGGATCTGGACTGGAGCGATCAGGGAGTTGAGGGGAGTTTCCGCTTCCTCAACAGGGTCTGGAAGATGGTATATGAGCTTGCCCCTCTTGTACGCGATGC
>JAAZOO010000032.1 GCA_012797715.1 Geobacteraceae bacterium
GCCTTGGCTATTTGGCGCCGGCCGTGTTCTTGCAAAACTTCAACCTTCAGACAGCGGCCGCTTGAGATGCGAGTGTCCACTATTGACAGGACACGTCATTGTACGATGAAATACAAGCGGCATTCAGGACGACGTGCCTTGTCCGGGCGGAGCATCCCCAACGCCGCGGGAGGAAGTCATGAACGATCCCATGGAAAGGGCGCTGCGGAGTCTTGACGGGCTGTCGACGGGCGACGCATTCGGCGAGCTTTTTTTCTCTCTGTCGCCCGAAGACGCCGGGTGGGACGACCTTCCCCCAGGGCCGTGGCCATGGACCGACGACACCCACATGGCCCTGTCCATCGTGGAGGTGCTGAAGGAATACGGACGCGTGGATCAGGACGCCCTGGCGCGGGCTTTTGCGCGGCGCTACCTGGAACAGCCGAACCGGGGCTACGGAGGCGGCGCGAGGCGCCTCCTGGTGCAGATCGCAACCGGGTCCGACTGGCGGGACGCCTCGCCGAAGCTGTTCTGGGGCGGCTCCTGCGGCAACGGCGCAGCCATGCGGGTGGCGCCTCTCGGGGCCTTCTTCGCCGGCGATCCGGAGCGGGCAGCCGCGGAAGCGCGCCTCTCCGCCGTGGTAACCCATGCCCACCCGGAGGGACAGGCCGGAGCTGTTGCCGTGGCGGTGGCCGCCTCGTTGGCCGCCCGTGTTCCCCGGATTGCGGGCAGCGACTTCCTTGAGGAGGTCGCACGGCACGTGCCTGCCGGGATCACCCGGCAGCGGCTCCTCCTCGCCTGCTCCATCCCTCCGGTGGAACACGCGCGGGCCGCAAGGACCCTCGGGACCGGGTACGAGGTCACCGCCCAGGATACGGTACCCTTCTGCGCCTGGGTAGCGGCCCACCACCTCGATTCTTTCCAGGAGGCCCTGTGGCTGACGGCCAGGGGACGCGGCGACTGCGACACCACCTGCGCCATCGTGGGCGGCATCGTGTCCCTGTCCGCCCCTCTGCCGCCATCATGGCTGGCACTCCGGGAGCCGCTCCCCCCCCTGAATCCACCGGAGGAGAATCCATGAACCTGACCGTCTCCATCGCACAGATGAAGGTTGCCGTGTCGAGACCGGAGGAGAATCTGGAAAAGACGGAAGGCCTGATCGCCGAAGCCGCGCGCCGGGGGAGCGATCTTGTCTGTTTCCCGGAGATGTGGACCACCGGTTTCAACTGGCGGTATCTCCGGGAGGCGGCGGAAGAGCATGGAAAAATCGTCGGTCGGGTCGGGACCCTGGCGCGGCGCTACGGCATCTGGGTCAACGGTTCTCTGCCGACTCTCGCGGACAGGGGGAGGATCGCCAATACGTCCATTCTATTCAGTCCCTCCGGGGAGCAGGCCGGGGTCTACCGCAAGACCCACCTGTTCAGCCTGCTCCATGAGGATGAGCACCTGGTGCCGGGAGACTCCCTGACAATGGTCGATACCCCCTGGGGTCCCGTCGGGCTCTCCATCTGCTACGACATCCGTTTCCCGGAGCTCTTCCGCACCTATGCCCTGCAGGGCGCGCGCATGGTGCTCTCCCCCGTCGCTTTTCCCCATCCGCGCCTCGATCACTGGCGGGTCCTGGTCCGCGCCCGCGCCATCGAGAACCAGATGTATCTCGTCGGCGTCAACCGGGTTGGGAACGAGGATCTCGGGAAGGACGGTACGGTCACCTTTTTCGGACATTCCGGTATCATCGACCCCTGGGGACGAACGGTGGTCGAAGGCGATGACACGGAAGAAACCCTGCTCACGGCAACCATCGACCTTGGGGAGGCCGACGCGGTCCGTTCCCGCATGCGGGTGCTCTCCGACCGGCGTCCCGAGCTCTACCGGCTGGGCTGAGACTTCGGGGCGGAGGTATCGTTCCGAAGCGTTTCCCCGGTTCTTCCGTCCCTCCTTCCCCCCGCAGTCCCGTTCCCCCCACCGCACGGCAGCACCACCACACCCCCCTATCATCCCGGACTCGTTTCCATCCGGAGTTTCCCCATGGCCTCTCGATTCGGAGGAGGGAGGTATCCTCCGCTCCATTCCGCTGAAAGCAGCGACCCAATACCCCGGCGTCCCTCTCTCCCCATATCTCCACCTGCCGGTGCCGGGATCATCCTCAAAGGGCGCCAGGAGCCGTCCCTCCAGCTCTGCGAACAACCCCCTCCGGAATCCCCCGGAAAAGATACGGGTTCGTAGTACGCACATTTTTTATTTGACAATTTATTTTATTTGGTATAAATTTTCAAAAAATTGACTTGCCGGAACGGCACAAAGGAGGAACCATGGCTGACATCAAGGGAACAAAGACGGAAAAGAATCTTCTGGAAGCATTCGCGGGTGAATCCCAGGCGCGCAACAAGTACACGTACTATGCTTCCGTGGCAAAAAAGGAAGGGTATGAGCAGCTGGCGGAAATATTTCAGGAGACGGCGGACAACGAGAAGGAACATGCGAAGCTTCACTTCAAGGCACTGATGGGGATCAACGACACCATCTCGAACCTCAAGGCCGCAGCTTCCGGTGAAAACTCCGAGTGGACGGATATGTATCCACGGATGGCGCGGGAGGCCCGCGAGGAAGGATTCAACGATATCGCATACATGTTCGAGGCCATCGCCGCCATCGAAAAGGAGCATGAGGAACGGTACAAGAGAATCCTGAAGGCCATCGAGGACGGCTCGGTATTCAAGAAATGCGAGCCCGTGACGTGGAAGTGCCGGAACTGCGGCCACGTCCATGCCGGAAACGACGCTCTCCAGCTCTGCCCTGTATGCAAGCACCCTCAGGCATTCTTCGAAGTAAAAGCGTTCAACTACTGAGCCTCACCACTGCGAAGCCGCTCCTCTCCCCAGGGGGACGGGCCCATGGCTGCACGCCCCGGGCCCGTCCCGTTTCCCTCACGGGCCGTGCCGAAGCCGTTTGAAGTCGAACCCTTCCTCCATCACCTGGCCTTTCACATCCGAGATGTCCCTGCCGGTCTGTATCGCGTGCTGGATATAATCCGCGCCCCGGGTATCGCCGAGGAGGAGCGCGCCGATAACGGCATTGTCCCGCAGCACCAGCTTCCGGTACACGAGGCGCTCCGCATCCACCCTGACCAGCGACTCCATTTCGCCGCACGCATCCAGTTCCCCCGCGGCCAGCAGGTCCACCCCCGCCACCTTCAGCTTGTTGGAGGGGACCGTTCCTTCATACCTCATATCACCGCCGGCCATGGTCACGCCCGCCACCCTCCCCTGGGCGGTCGCCGCGGGCCAGATGCCGTAGTACCTGCTGCGGTGCTCGATGAGGTCCCCGGCAGCGTAGACACCCTCCCGCGACGTTGCCATGCGGTCGTCCACCTTGACCCCCAGGCCGATGTCAAGGCCCATGTCCCGTGCCAGCCCCGTCTCGGGACGGACTCCGGCGGAAACGAGAAGCACCATCTCGGAACGGATACTCTCTCC
>JAAZOO010000406.1 GCA_012797715.1 Geobacteraceae bacterium
AAATAGAAACTCTGTTCTGCTAATGCCATTTGTCAATCCTCCATATTTTATTTTGTACAATCAAAACACATTTGGGCATTTGCCCCGTTACTTCCACTACCTGCGACTACATTCTCTAACGTAAAACAACTACGCCCTTCTCTTCTCTACCACCCCCTCTCTTGGCAAATCATGGAATCCAATAAACAAGTGTTTTACTTTCTGCAATTCCGGTGCCAGTCTTTGCCTGTTTTTTGGACTCTACCAATTGCCCGGATTATGGATGAAAAGCCCTAGTCGATTATTTTTACTGGTCAAAAGTGCAATCCATTTTGGAACATCGCGTCTGATTATAGAGCACTGAAAAAGTACTGGGTTGTCGACACGCCTTTTCAGCATACCCCCCTTCCGGATGGTGTCAAGGTGGTTTTCCAGTTTTTTTCGCGGCACACAGAAAACAGCATTTTCCGTTCAGCCGGATTGCTCATGGCGGTATCATCCTAGATTCGGCAGTTGGAGGCATCCTTCGTTCTCTCCGATTGCCGTCTTTGTGCTGCTCTAAGCTCATTTCACTACAGCCGATACACTCACCCTTCGGGTTCGGACAGTATCGGCTGTGGCCGCTCAATTATCGCTAAGAGCAGCAACGAAATACGACAGAGTCGCTCTCTGCGGATACCTCCAACTGCCGGTTTTAGGATCATTTGCCGTGGCGCGACAGCAGCGGCAGACACGCCAAGGGCGTTTTCAGGGGGAGACAGTAGTCCGGCAAGGCTGAGGAAGCGAGAAGATTTGTCCGTCGGAATCCAGGCAGGGAGCGAAAGGCGCTACGTCATCAAACACAATAAGCAAAAAAGACAAATGGCAAGGGAGGCGTTTTCTTCCCGTGGGAGAGGCAGTCAGGAGGGATGATTTCCGGTCTGCTTCGGGGAGCCCATACCCAGGCGGCACCGAGCAGACATTGACAGGAGACGTAGAGTACGCCTCCCCCTTACCGGGGGAGGGACGGAGTAGGGGTATTTCGCGGAGTCACAGGTGTTTCAAGAGAGGAGGAGCAGGGAGATTTCCACGCTGGCACACGGGACAACTATACTTTGACACTCTCTCCGCACGTATAGCAGGAAATTTCTGATTGCCCGCTGCGGGCAATCAGTATGGTTTTGCATTTCGTACAGTTTATCATTCCCTCCAGATCGGTCATCAGTGACTGTTCCTGATAGGAACGCCAGTCCATATTCTCGATTTTTTCGATCTCTTCCGGAGACATGGTTACTTTTGGTCTTTCAACGTTTCGCATGCGGTAACCTCCTTACATAATTTTCCACAGGGCAGGTACATTCCATGATGCGTGAAATCACCCTACGGCCATGTACGCTATCGACGTCATGCACCCGAGGCACATCGCAACGTCCAAAGGGGAGAAAGAACGTCTTTTGTTGAAATGCTTTCATCTCGGGCTCCAGTGCCGGGAGACGAATACCGTTGACGGGAGTCGGATTGCAGTGTGCCTGCGCGTATGGAGAAACACGATATATGCGCTACTTCAGTCACCACGAGGCGCCCCGGTCAACATCCTCCCATGGGCGTGGCCGGTGGAAAACACTTATTTAATATCGTATTCCTTGATTTTCCGATACAGGGTATTCCGCCCCACGCCAAGCTTCGCGGAAACCTTCAGGATATTGCCCTTATACAGATTCAGCGCATGTACAATCGCGTCTTTTTCTATATCTTTCAGAGACTTCACTTCCGTTGCTCTCTCTTCGACCCTGACAGGGGAAGGGGTGTCGAAATGCAGCAGGTTGCTGGTGAGGGTGCCGTCATCAGGCAACATGTTGAGTGCCCGCTCGATGGCGTTCTCAAGTTCGCGTATATTGCCCGGCCAGTTGTATGTTTTCAGTTTCTGCAGGAAATCATCAGATATTGATATGTTTTTTCTGCCGAGCTTGAGGGATAGTTTCGAGACAAAATGCCTTGCCAGGTTCGGGATGTCGTCCATTCTATCCCGCAGGGAGGCGATGTTTATGGTAATGACATTCAGCCGATAAAAGAGGTCCTTCCTGAAGTTTCCCTTCAGGACCTCTTCCTTCAGGTCTTTATGGGTCGCAGAAATAATGCGTATATCAACGGCAATTTCACCGGAAGAACCGATTCTTGAAATCTTCTTTTCCTGAATGACGCGCAGCAACTTTACCTGGGTATAGAGCGGAATGTCGCCAATCTCATCAAGGAAAATGGTTCCACCGTTGGCAAGCTCGAATTTTCCGGCTTGCCCTCCCTTTTTGGAACCGGTGAAAGAACCTTCCTCATACCCGAACAGCTCGCTCTCAATAAGCGTATCCGGCAGCGCCGCGCAATTTATGGCAATGAAAGGCCTGTCCTTTCGGACGCTTCCATTGTGGATGGCCTGGGCGAAAAGCTCCTTGCCTGTCCCGCTCTCCCCTGTAAGGAGAACGGTGGAAGGGCTGCCGGCTGCGATGCGCGCCCATTTCTTGGCAACCAGTACCGATTCGCTTTCGCCGATGATATCCTCGAAGACATATTTGGCGCACAGGGAACCGCATCGTCTTCCAGACGATTTTTCCCTGCATTCCTTGAGTATCGCAAGAACGCCGATGGTACGGCCCGTATCATCGCGCAGGGGCGAAATGGACTGGGTTACTTTTTTCCCCGTCTCCTCAACATACACCTCGTGGTCCTTGTATTCCACACCGGTGGACAAGACTTGGAGAATTGATGCGGGCTTCTTTACCACGGACGCCACCGGTTTTCCGATGCTGTTCCTGTAATCTATGGCGAGAATCTTGGCGGCATGGGAATTGAGCTGGGTGATGATTCCGTTGGTGTCTACGGAAAGAACCCCATCGGACATGGCTTCGAGGAGAGTGCTGGAGAACTTGTAGGATACATAGAGCTTACTGGTGGATTTATGCAGGCGGAGCTGATTTTCTATCGTATTGACCGCAGCAACAGCCAAGCTCAGCGTATGGGGATTAAAAGACTTGTACTCTCCGGCAATTGTAAGAATTCCGACCA
Source organism: Geobacteraceae bacterium (assembly GCA_012797715.1). Classification (GTDB taxonomy): domain Bacteria; phylum Desulfobacterota; class Desulfuromonadia; order Geobacterales; family Geobacteraceae; genus RPRC01. Next base: position 3,016 of record JAAZOO010000406.1, read on the forward strand.
TCTGCCCCTCCGGATCGAAAATAGGGGCAGCCGAACAGGTCAGAAAATGATTGGGCTGGCAGTAATGCTCCCGTGCAAAAATCTGGATGGGTTTCTTCTCGAAGATGGCCGTTCCGATTGCGTTCGTCCCTTTTTCCGGCTCGCTCCAGTTCCCACCCGGGCACATCTGGACTTGCTTCGTCCTCTTCACTATCTCCGGGTCCCCGATTACCTCGAGAACAAACCCCTCCTTGTCGGCAAGAACGACCTGAAACCCGGAACCCTTGATAAAGTCGTACAGAGTATAAATAAAGGGACGCGCAATTTTAATCAGGTGCTGGGATTCCTGGAGCTTTTCCTTCAGTTCCAACCCATTTATTTCCTGGGCGCTCTCTCCGTACGGGTCAACCTTGAAATTTCGGCAACGCTGCCAGGAATGGGCCACCTCGGGACGTAATTTATGAACATCCAGCACATCATTGGCAATATATCGATTCCACGCCTCTTCGATTAAATGGATGACCTGAGCTGACATACGCGCTACTCCTTACGGTCCATCAGTTTCGAGAGAACTGAATGTTCATTGGATGCGAACGATTACATTTTCAGCGGAACAGCAGCGGGAACAAGTGACGCGGGGGAATCTCAATGCACGTGAAGCTATGGAAATGCTTAGTGTATACACTACTCACGGGGGAAAATCCATACATTTTTTCCTGCACACCGGATTTTCCGCAAGCCCGGCAGTGAGGGAGACAGCGGAGGGTGGAGGGGGAGAGGAGATGAGGTCACGACAACAAAACACATCGGGAAGGCCCGTGCCGGGCTCCTCCCGATGGATACATTTCGAATACTGATCTCGGAAGAAATCGGTGAACAGCTACATCCTGCACAAAACCGTCTCTGCTCGAAACCGGACAATTGGAGCACCCTTTTGTGCGAAAAAGGCGCCGGGCTACAGCTCGTTAAGAATGCTCGTCCTTTTCATCTTGTATTCATCTTCGGTGATCATCTTTTTGTTTCGCAGCTCGTCCAGCATCTTTAGTCGCTCTTCGACGGTTTTCTGATGGGGAGGAAGCGCCGGCGTCTCCTTCTCTCCCATAGCCGCCCGGGCCGTCATGGCTGCCAGGTCAATTACCAGCCAGTCGGTTCTCTGCCCGTCCGGTCCCATATAAAACTCCTGATAGGGATAACCGAGGAGCTTCCATTCATGTTTTGCCGGCACAGTGCGGGACCCCGGAGCCAGCGGATAGATGCGCCGGTCCACGTTAGCCCAATATTTCCCGTGGATTTCCCCAAAAATGAGGTTGAGTTTGCCGTCGCGGTAAAACACTCTGGCTGCTGTATACCTCTGCTCCTTCGCAAGCCCGTATGCCGCAAGGTAGTCCCCCACAACGGCAAAGACCACGTCTTCATCGGGGCCTGCCTTTTCCAGGGCAGCAGTGAGGTGCCTCTCCAGCACATCAAGCTCCGGCTTCTCGAAAACCGGCGACGATTTGTCCTTATTGGGGAGGACGAACTCCAGGGAAGCAAGGGCGGTGCGCACCTGGCTCTGTTCCAGAAGGACCGGATGCTCATTGGGGAGAACCTTCATACCCTTCGGCCCGTCCTGCTTGACGATCCGCACGTATTGTTCCCGCGATCTGAAAAACTCCTTTGCATCGGTACCGGCGGTGATCGACTGGATCGTGGAACAGCCCACGGCGCCCGTCACAACAACCATCATTGTCACCAGCCTCAAGAGCAGAGAAGCGGGAACCGGGAAAGGAAAAGAAACGAGTCTCATAGCGTGCTCCTTGTCACGTACTGTGCTGGGTTATATCCTGATACTGGAACGGCGAAGGTGCCGCCCCGAGGGAGGATGGGAAGACGCCCACGGCAACTGCGCCGGCCGGACGCCCGTTGCCCTGTATAGCACTAGAAAGCGGGGAAAGTCAAAGGAAATGAGCATCTTTCGTCTGGGGCCGTACAGGGTGCAACCGAAACAGCGGCCCGGAAGGAAAGGAAAAAAAACAGGGGCCTTTTCAGGCCCCTGCACTTTCACCAGATGGAGAGCACTTCCTACCAGGTAAAGATGGTGCCGAGAGATACGATGTTCTGGGTCTGGCGGGCGCTGTCATAGTACTGATCCATGGCCCAGGTGTACTCGCCAACCAACAGCAGAGACTTGGTGATATTGTAGTACACGCCGCCGGTGACAGCCTGCTTGGACTTGATGCCGGCAAATCCGGGTACGTTATCCGCATCCGTCCTATCAACATAGTTGATGCCGTACTGTGCACCGATCTTGGCTTTGCCGATGGTGTAGGTCAGGTGGGTAAGGCCACCGTAGGATACACGTTCCTTGTTAGCGTCATCGAGTACTGCACCGTCAACCTGGGTTAACTGGATACCGATACCCTTTCCGCCAAAGCCGGAGATCAGGAATTCCACCGGACCGAACCAAGCCTGCATGCCGCCTGCGCCGGCCAGAGAGCAAACTTTATGGAGGGTGCCATCGTATGCATTATCAACAGCATTGAACTTGGCTTCCTGATACAGGCCGGCAAGCCAGCTGTTCAGTTTCCACGCGCCGAAGTCCTTGGCATAGGAAAGCTCGGTTTCAAAACGGGGCTGATTGATTGTTTTTGCCCCCCCTATGTTGCTGGGGTCAGCGATGGCGAAAGCCACCTTGAAACCGCTCATGTCCGGGGTGGTGTACCGGAACTGGGGACCGAACGAGGTATAGGTGTAGCCATAGCCGATGTGGCCGAGGTCCACGCCGCCGCCGGTCATGTTGAGGGGCACGCCGTTACCCATGAGGGTCATGTCGGTGAGGATGTTCTTCCCTTCGAACAGGTTCAGGGCGCGGCCAATGAGGAACTGGCCGAATTTGCCGTCAGCGGTGAAGAACACTTCGCGGATGTCGATGGAGGTACCGCCACTGGTCAAATCCCCACCTGTTCCCGGTCCGAGACCTACACGGGTACCAGAGTTCTGAATCTGGGGATAGAGGCCCAAACGGGCGGCATAGTCAACACCGTTGATGGTCGGCGACTTCACGTTGAAGCCGAAGATGCTCGGGAGGAGGCCGGTACGGATACGGAAGGACTGGCGCTCACTAGCAAGATTATAATAATTGAGTCCATCCGGCGAATATTCCGAGGGAATTACTTGTCCGTTTTTGTAATGCAGTTGGCTCTTGGCATCATACACCATGAACACGTTGATCATACCGTCAACGCTGAACTGCCAGCCGTTCTCGCCGCCGACCACGAAACCCGCATGCGCGGGAGTCGCCGCCGACAGAGCCAGGGCGGCACACCCCATCAATCCCAGAATCGCACTACTGAAACTAAATCTCTTCATCCTTTTCCTCCTTCTCATGGTAATTAATAAATGGTCGCTCACTTCAGGCCTTTTCCCGGTCACTCACGGGAAAACGCGTGCAGGGAGACTTACAAAACACAACAGAAAACCTTCTCAGAGCCTTTCCTCCACAAACAAGGACAGTTTTCGGCGACGACACATCCCATTCCCCCTCGTCACTCACAGACATCATCAAAAAGCCGCCACCCCTTGCATCGCCCGGGTTTTCCTCAACACCCCGATCATCCGGGCAATTACCTACGGGAAAGTCTCCTTCCGGCCACTGCATCGACGGCCGGATTGCCTCGCACCTCCTTCCTGTGGGTGGGATTAAACCAAAACATCGTTTGGTAAAAGCAAGTAGCATGCCACGAAAAAACGACGTTTTTCCAACAACACAGACACCTGCGGCCCCGGTCCATGTGTTCTATTTAGGAACGTTGACTGCACATTATCCACAATTTTCATCTCTTTGCAAGAAGACAAACAAAGTTTGAAAAGAAATTTTGTACAAGGGGGAGTTCTACTATTGAACAGTTTCCGGTTCATGATACGGGATATGTGAGTGATTTGCAGAGAGATCGATCATTGAATGCACGAGGGAACAGGCACGGACAAGGAGCCTGCAGGGATTCCATCCGGTACACATCCGCCGGCAATCCACATCCTCGTTGTGCAGACGGAATTGCACAACGGCACAAAAAAAGGACCGCCTACACCACGGCGGTCCTTTTTGTTTTATTGGCGTCCCCTGGGGGATTCGAACCCCCGTCGCCGCCGTGAAAGGGCGGTGTCCTGGGCCGGGCTAGACGAAGGGGACATGGTGAGCCGCGTTGGGGTCGAACCAACGACCACCTGATTAAAAGTCAGGTGCTCTACCGACTGAGCTAGCGGCTCAATGAATCGAGACGTGTTTTATAATATATATTCCTCGCTTCGTCAAGTTCTTTTTTCCCTTTTCTTCCCTTTTCCGCAACATATGCATTCTACTGCAGAAAGGGGTTGCGCAGCACAATGGTTTCATCCCTTCTCGCGCCGACCGACACCAGAATGACGGGACACCCAAGCAGCTCCTCGAGCCTCCGGATGTACTTCCGGGCATTTTCCGGCAGGTCTTCGAACCTTCTCACGGAGCTGATATCCGAGCACCAGCCAGGAAAGTCTTCGTAGACCGGCCGACACCTGGAAAAAACGTCCATGGAGGAGGGAATCTCCTGGAGAATCCGGTCCCCACAGGCGTATCCGGTGCAGATTTTAATGGTCTCAAAACCGCTCAGCACATCAAGTTTCGTGAGAGCAATACCGGTGAGGCCGTTAATCCGCACCGCGTACCTGCCGACAAGCGCATCAAACCACCCGCAGCGGCGGGGACGTCCCGTGGTGGAGCCGAACTCTCCGCCGGCCTTGCGGATATTTTCCCCGGTTTCATCATCCAGCTCCGTGGGAAACGGACCGCTGCCCACGCGGGTCACGTAGGCCTTGGAAATGCCGATAATCTCATGGATGTCCCTCGGCCCTGCCCCGGTTCCGGTACAGGCACCGCCCGCGCAGGTGGAGGAGGATGTCACGAAGGGATAGGTGCCGAAGTCGATGTCCAGCATGGTACCCTGCGCCCCTTCGAACAGGATCTTCCTGCCAGCAAGAATATCGCGGCGGAGGATCAGCGAGGTATCGGCGGCGTAGGGACGGAGAATGTCCGCATATGCACGGTACTTTTCATACACTTCGTCGAAGAGCACAGGCGGCTCGCCGAAAAGCTTCTCCAGGAGGAAGTTCTTCTCTTCCATGAATACCCGGAGCTTGCCGGCGAAAATATCCGCGTCGAGCAGATCCATGAGCCGGATACCCCGACGTCCTATTTTGTCCTCGTAGCAGGGGCCGATGCCACGGCCGGTGGTCCCTATCTTCCCTGCCCCGCTCATCTTCTCACGGGCAAGATCAACCCTCTTGTGGTAGGGCATGATAACGTGGAGGGACTCGCTCAGCTTGAGACACTCGTCGTCAACCAGCCGGCCGTTTGCCTTCAGCCTGGAAACTTCCTCGAGGAAGACCTCCGGGTCGAGCACAACGCCGTTGCCGATAAGGCACTTTTTTCCCGGATGGAGAATGCCCGACGGGATAAGGTGGAGAACAACCTTCTCATCACCGACAACAAGGGTATGGCCTGCGTTGTTGCCTCCCTGAAACCGGATCACGTCGTCGGCGTACTCGGTGAAGATATCAACGACTTTCCCTTTTCCCTCATCGCCCCACTGGGCGCC
>JAAZOO010000407.1 GCA_012797715.1 Geobacteraceae bacterium
TCAAGGTAGGAGAAGACGATTTTCCTGACATCGTCGATAGAACCGTTAACGACACAGCCTGCGGCATTGTGGTGACCACCGCCGCCAAATGCAGCCGCAAGTGCGGATACGTTCACCTTTCCCTTTGAGCGGAAGCCGACCTTGAACACTCCCTCCCGAACCTCACGGAACAGGACTGCCACCTCGACGCCGTGGATGGAACGGGGATAATTGACGAAGCCGTCCGTCAGGTCGGGACCTGCTCCAGTCTTTTCGTACATGTCGAGGGTAACGGTAACCGAGGCGATATCGCCCCGCTCCGACACGGTCAGTGTCGCCAGTGCCAGCGCCAGGAGTTCAAGTCTTTTGCGGGGCTGGCTTTCGTACAGCTTTTCGGCGATGAACCATGGGTTAATGCCCAGTTCAACCAGTGCGCCGGTTATCCGGAAAGCCTCGGGATCCGCATTGGAGTACCGGAAGGACCCGGTGTCGGTGACGATGGCGGTGTATATGCACAGGGCGGTCTCAAGGTCGACGGCGCGGCCCGATTGTTCGATGATCCGGTAGATAATCGCGCCGGTTGCGGATGCCTTGGGGTCCACGAGGTTGATGTCCCCGAACTGTTCACCGTAGGGATGGTGATCAATGTTGATAATTCTTCCCTTACCGCGAAAAGAAACGAACTCTTCCCCGGCCCTCTTCAATTCTCCGGCATCGAGGACGAAACTGGCATCGAAAGTCCGGTCGGGAATGGCGGGGACAGCGGATTCGGCCAAGGGGAGGAACAGATAGTTGCCGGGAATCGGGTCACGGTAGTAAACGGTCACATCCTTTCCCATGGAACGGAGAAAAGAGCCCAGGGCCAGTGTTGAACCGACCGCGTCCCCGTCCGGATTTTCATGGGTCGTAATGAGAAAAGAAGTGCCGTTTTCAATCTCACGGAGTATCGTTGCTATCATTGTCATGTTCAATGCTTTTTATCTCATCAAGCAACTCATCGATGTGTTGTCCATAGTCGAGAGACGCGTCGTAGCGGAATACAAGATCGGGCACGTAGCGCATGCGCAGGTTCCTCCCCACTTCCTTCCGAAGGTACCCCTTTGCGCTGTTAAGTCCTTTTTCGGCAGACTTTTTCTCGGTTTCACCACCCACGACCGAAAAATAGACGGTCGCGAGGTGGAGATCATCCGACAGCTTTACACCGGTTATGGTGGTGAAGCCGATGCGCGGATCCTTCACTCCTTTGATGAGGAGAGCGGAAATTATCTCATGTATTGCTTCGGCAACCTTCTCGGATCGTTTTACGGTCATCGTACCTTTCACCTTTACAGTGTTGCGGCGATCTTCTCCATTTCGAACGCTTCGATGATATCACCTATCTTGATATCATTGTAATTCTCCAGGGAAATGCCGCACTCATAGCCGGAGGCCACTTCCTTCACATCATCCTTGAAACGGCGCAGACTCGCCATCCTTCCTTCGTAGACAACGATATTGTCGCGAAGCAGACGCACCTGGGAATTTCTCGGAATCTTGCCGTCAAGAACATAGCATCCCGCCACATTCCCGTGTTTCGGCACGGAGAAGACTTCCCGTATTTCCGCGCGTCCCAGGTATTTTTCCTTGAGGGTCGGCTCCAAGAGACCTTCCATCGCCTTCTTGATGTCGTCGACAGCGTCGTAGATGATGTTGTACAGGCGGATGTCCACCCCTTCCTTTTCGGCCAGAGCCTGGGCCTTCACCTCGGGACGGACGTTGAAACCAAGGACTATGGCGTTGCTGGCGGTTGCCAGGTTGACGTCCGTTTCCGTAATGGCGCCGACGGACGAGTTGATGACACGCAGGCGGATGGCGTCGGTGGAGAGCTTGCGCAGCGACTCGGAAACAGCCTCCACGGAGCCCTGCACATCGCCTTTGACCACCACGTTGAGCTCCTTGACCTCGCCTTTCTGAATCTTCTCGTACAACTGCTCCAGAGAAAGCTTGCTCGTCTTCGCAAGCTCGGTTTCGCGGATCTTCTGCTGGCGATGCAGGGCGATTTCCTTTGCCTGGCGCTCGTCGGCAAGAACAACGAAGACGTCGCCCGCATCGGGCACTCCCGTAAGACCGATGACTTCGACAGGCATGGAAGGACCGGCAGCCGTCACCTTCTCACCCCGGTCGTTCTGCATGGCGCGGACCCTTCCGAAATGGACCCCGGAAACGAAGTAGTCTCCGACCCTCAGGGTTCCTTCCTGGACGAGAACCGTCGCAACGGGACCCCGCCCCCGATCCAGTTTCGCCTCGATGATCGTTCCCCGGGCCTCTTTGTTGGGGTTCGCCTTCAGCTCCATGACATCGGCTTGCAGGAGGACCATTTCCAGGAGTGATTCCACGTTGATGTGCTTTTTTGCCGATACTTCCACAAAGATGGTGTCGCCGCCCCACTCTTCCGATACTAGCCCGAACTCCATGAGCTCCTGCTTAACCCGTTCGGGCTTCGCTTCCGGTTTGTCGATTTTATTCACCGCGACAATAATAGGCACTCCGGCTGCCTTGGAATGGTTGATGGCTTCCCGGGTCTGGGGCATGACACCATCGTCGGCCGCCACCACCAGGATGACGATGTCGGTGACTTTTGCGCCTCGGGCTCGCATGGCCGTGAACGCTTCGTGACCGGGAGTGTCAAGAAAGGTAATCTTCCTGCCGCCCAACTCCACGTCATAGGCGCCGATATGCTGGGTGATGCCGCCCGCTTCCCCGGCGATAACGTTCGTCGCACGGATGGCATCCAGGAGGGAGGTCTTGCCGTGGTCGACATGCCCCATGATAGTGACTACGGGCGAGCGCTTCACAAGGTCCTCGGGCCTGTCCGGCGCGGCCTCCAGGATTTCCTCCACGTCCATGGCGACATTTTCCACTTCATACCCGAAATCGGAGGCAATAATACCTGCGGTCTCGAAATCGAGGGGGTGATTGATGGTGACCATCAATCCCATTTTCATAAGCGCGCGGATCAGATCATTGGCCTTGGCGCTCATCCTTTTCGCCAGTTCGCCTACGGTGATGCTCTCGGATATCTTGATGATCCGTTTTATCGCCTTGGGAACCGTAATCTCGGTTTTTCTGCTCTCCGCACCGGCTCCCTTCTCCTTGTCCTTCTTTTTGCCCTTTCCGGGGCGGAGGGCAGGCTCGAAAATCCTTTCACGCTTTTCGATAATTTCCACTTTCTTGAAAGCGTCCTTCTTCTTGCCGGTTACGGAGGCAGCCTTTTTCCCCGCTCTTTCCGTTTCCGCCGGTGGCGCTTCCTTGCCTTTTCTTCCCTTCTTTCTCTCATCCACTGACACCGGGGTTTCCAGGGGTTGTACAGGAGCGGGCCGTTCCTGGACGGGGGACGCCGGACGCGCCGTTGTCTGACGTTCGGCAGGCCGTGCCGCCTGTCTCGGTTGCGGGACGGGAATCTCAACGCGACCGATAATACGCGCCCGCCCCGGGACGTGCTTTTCCGGCTCCGGAACGGCAACCTTGCTCGGTTCCTTTTCTACCGGCTGGACCGGCTCCTTCGGCTGGGGCGTCTCTTCGGGCTGCGCCGCCTCTTTCGCCTCCTTCGGTTCTTCCTGAGCGGCCTTCTCTTCCTTGACTTCGGCAGGCTTCTCAGTCTTCGGCGCCTCGGCAACGACCGTTTCTTCGACCTTCTTCGTTTCAACAGTCTTGACCTCAGGTTCCACGGGAGGCGCCGTTACTTCGGAGACTGCCGGTGTTTCAGGCTGGGCTGCGACGGGAGGCTCAACATGTTTGGGGCGTCTGCGGATAACGGTGGGTTTAACGCGGACTTCTTCCTGGGCGGGTTCTTTCACCGCAGTCTTGACAGGGGTGAGCTTTGCAATGTCTTCATCACTGACGACCGCCATGTGACTGCTCACCTCCACTCCAACGGCCTTCAGCCTGGCGATGAGCTCCTTGTTGTCAATTCCCATTTTCTGGGCCAACTCATGTATGCGGGTTTTATTCATCCGGCACACCCCTCCCCTCTCAAGAAGTTCCTGTATCTGGTTATTTCCATTTTCAACTTATCCACAAATCCCTGTCCCTGCACAGCGACAACGCTTCTCGGGCTCTTACCCAGAAGAGCGCCGTACCGCTCCTTGTCAAAGAGGGTAACGGACTCAACACCGCAGTGTGTCGCGAGGCAGCGCATCCTGTTCCCGATATCTTCCGACACATCGGAGGCAAGCAGCAGGATCTTGGGTGTATCCTTGTACTTTTTCAGCACTTCCCCAACCATGTCGCTTCCGGAGACAATCTTTCCCGCCTTGTTGGCCAGGGAGATATAGGACCCTATCCTGTCCTCCATCACCGCACGAATACGATCCCGGAGGGCTTCAGGGTCAACGCCCTGCACATCCGTCTTGAACGCTCTGGAAAACTGTTTTCTCTCACATGCCTGTCGAATGCAGTCTTCCTTTAGACAGGTGTACACACCTCGTCCCGGCAGCTTCTGCATGAGGTCGGGCACGAGGGTGCCGTCGGGCGCGAGGACAAAGCGAATCAGTTCGTCCTTGTCACAGGCAGATCGGCAACCGACGCATGTTCTCCGGGGGGATTCCTTTGCCATGGGCTACTCTTCGGCCATTTCCTCTTCAGCGGCCGGCTGTCCCGCACTGTCCTGCGGCAGGGCGGATTCCTGGAGCATGCCGGGTTCAGACGGAGTCTCCGATTGGGACTCGGACGCTTCTTTCTGCGATTCATCAGCGGTGCCGTCGAAAGAAGAATACTGAAGCATTTCGGCTTCTGCCGCCCTGGTCTCGCTCTTGATATCGATTTTCCACCCGGTCAGTCTGGCGGCGAGCCGAACGTTCTGGCCCCGCTTTCCGATGGCGAGGGAAAGCTGATCGTCGGCAACGATAATCTCCATGGCCTTGTTTTCATCGTCGATATAGATTTTGGACACCACGGCAGGGGCAAGCGCGTTGCAGGCGAACCGTGCAATATCCTCGGACCAGGGAATAATATCGATCTTCTCCCCGCGCAACTCGGAAACCACGTTCTGAACGCGCGCTCCCCGCATGCCGACACAGGCGCCGACGGGATCCACATTGCCGTCGTGGGAGTAGACGGCAATCTTCGCCCGGCTCCCCGGCTCGCGGACAACGCCCTTCACTTCCACGATTCCCTCTGCAATCTCCGGGACTTCAGACTCGAAGAGTTTTGCGAGCATGGCCGGGTTCACGCGCGAAAGGACAATCTGCGGTCCCTTGCCGGTCATCTCGATCCTGGTGATGAGCGCCTTGATGCGATCCCCCTGCCGGTACACTTCCCGGGGGGCCTGCTCGTTCTGCGGCAGAACGGCTTCCGCTCGACCCAGGTCCACGATCAGTTCGCCTTTTTCATAACGGCGCACAATGCCGTTCACCAGTTCTCCCTTCCGTTCGATGAACTCATTGTAGATGGTCTCGCGCTCTGCTTCCCTCACTTTCTGGATAATTACCTGTTTGGCAGTTTGGGCCGCAATGCGGGTAAAATCGCTGGCATCCATCTTCATTCCGAGGGAATCCCCGATCTCGACGTCCGGATCCACCTCGCGGGCCTCTTCAAGGTCGATTTCCTTGTAGGAGTCCTGGACCTCATCGACCACGGTAACGAACTCGAACAGCTCGACTTCGCCGATCTCCTCGTTGAAATGGGCTTCCAGATCACGGGTGTTGCGGAACTTCTTGTTGGCCGCAGTAAGAACTGCCTGCTCAAGGGCATCAAGAACAATCTGTTTGTCGATGCCCTTTTCCTTTACGATCTGGTCGATGGTATTTTTAAGGTTAAAGGTGGTATCCACTTCCGATTCTCCTCAAAAAAGTGTTGTAGTAATCACTGTCCGGTGGGCAGGGGCCTCGGTCCGCTGCTCCTACATCTCGAACTCGAGGTTGGCCTTCGCCACCGCCGCGAAGGGAATAGATGCGGTCTGCCCCTCACGAAGCTTGACCCGAATCAGGTCTCCTTCCATTCCGAGAAGTTCACCGAGAAAGGTCTTTCGCGAGTTTCCCGCATCATCGGGCAGAGTCTCGAATGTCCGTATCTTTACCAGCCGTCCGGCATATGCTTCGAAATGGCTTCTTGTCTTGAGGGGACGGTTCAATCCCGGTGAAGAGACTTCAAGCGTATACCTTCCGGGTATGGTGTCCTCGACATCAAGCACCGCGGAAAGTTCCCTGCTGACGGCCGCGCAATCGTCAAGGGTTACTCCTCCCTCCTTGTCGATATAGAGCCGCAATACCATCTGCCTTCCTTCGCGCTTGTATTCCAGCTCCACGAGCTCCATGCCCAGAGATGAGACAAGCGGCCGCGCAAGCGCTTCAACCTGTTCCGTTACGTCCATGTAGTTCCTTGTGAAATCAGCTTAAAACAAAAAAAGCGAGCCGGATGAGCTCACTTTTTTACGGTGAACATTAAGTTATGTCCCGTTTTTACCATGTGACTATCGAGAAATGCAAGCTTTTTTTTGCGTGATCCGGAGATGTCGAAAGAAAGCAGAAATCCCCGGTCTACTGCATGGGGAATCTCTGCTTTGAGCTAGAGGAGAGACGGCTGCTGAGGGATTGACAGACTGCCGTCAGCCGGTGTAAGAAAGTAGGCTCTTTTTCAGAAATCACCAACGCGGAAAGGCAATCCAATGATAACGATCGATTTTGAAAAAATGGGGGGGTTGGTGCCGGCAATCATCCAGGACCATGAAACCGGCGAAGTGCTGATGCTGGCCTTCATGGACGAAAAAACCCTGAATCTTACCCTGGAGACCGGAAAGACCTGGTTTTTCAGCCGCAGCCGCAACAAATACTGGATGAAGGGCGAGCAATCGGGAAATGTCCAGGAGGTAATCGAGGTATATACCGACTGCGACGCTGATGCAATCCTTATAAGGGTCAAACAGCACGGGGGAGCAGCCTGCCATACCGGAAACCGCACCTGCTTCTACGTGAAGCGCGAGGGTGACCAGTGGGTGGAGCATTCAAACCCCCTATTCAACCCCGACGAGGTATACAAGAAATGAAAAAACTGCTCAAATTCGGCATCCCCAAGGGGAGCTTGGAAAGCGCAACCGTTGAACTTTTTCGTAAGGCCGGCTGGAATATCACCCTCTCATCCAGAAGCTACTTTCCCTCCATCGACGATGAGGAGATGAAGTGCAATCTGATTCGTACCCAGGAGATGAGCAAATACGTGGAGAAGGGGACCATCGATGTGGGAATCGCAGGCAGGGACTGGGTCATGGAGAACGATTCGGATGTGGTGACGGTTGCTGACCTGATCTACTCCAAGGTGTCGCGAAAACCGGCCCAGTGGGTACTGGTCGTGACCCAGGATTCACCCGTCAAATGCGCCGCCGACCTGAAGGGGAAAACCATTTCCACGGAGCTGGTGGGCTTCACGAAACGCTACTTTGCCGAAAGAAAGATACCGGTCAGCGTCGAATTTTCCTGGGGCGCCACGGAGGCAAAGGTTGTCGAAGGGCTGTGCGACGCCATTGTGGAGGTCACCGAAACAGGATCCACCATCCGGGCGAATGGCCTGCGCATCGTGGAAACGCTGATGACGTCCAACCCCATCATTATCGCAAACAAGAAGGCATGGGACAATCCATGGAAGAGGGAAAAGATCGAGCAGGTAACGACTCTCCTCCAGTCCGCCCTCAAGGCTGAAAACATGGTCGGTCTCAAGCTGAACGCGCCCAAGGAGAGGCTCGAGGAAATCATCAAGGTTCTTCCCAGCCTCAACTTTCCCACTGTTTCCAGCCTCTACAACACGGAGTGGGTATCCATTGAAAGCGTTCTCAATGAGAAAGAGGTGCGGAGAATCGTGCCCGAACTGCTGAAGATGGGCGCGGAAGGCATCATCGAGTACCCTCTCAACAAGATCATCTAATCCGGGAAACCTCCCTATGCGCCTCGTGGCGCGCAGGACTTCGAATTCCATCCAACGGGGCGTTCCGAACACGCCCCGTCTTGCAGAGCCGCCTCCCCCCTCATCCCCACGGTAGTTTCCCGTCCAGTTTGTCAACCTGAATCTTGTTTCAAGTTGACAATTCTCCGTTCCCTGTGATACCTGAAAATCGGAGGTACACCATGAACCCTTTGCTGCGTGATGTCACGAAGCGGATTCTCGGCAACGGAACTCTCTTTCCCCATGAGGCCATGGAGCTTGCTTCCTTTTCGGGAACGGACCTGTTCGACCTGTTTGCGGCTGCGAGCAGGATGAAAGAGTTCTTCGTGGGGAACACGGTTCACCTCTGTTCCATTATCAATGCCAAATCGGGACGGTGTCGGGAGGATTGCGCATTCTGCGCTCAGTCGATCCGCCACGAAACCAGCGCTCCCGAGTACCCCCTCATCTCCGTAGACGCCATGACGACGGCTGCTCTCCGCGCGGAACGGAGCGGTTCCGGCTGCTTCGGTATTGTCACGAGCGGGACGGGAGTCGCGAACGGTCCTGAACTGGAAAGGATCTGCGCGGCACTGCGCAGCATACGGGATCAGGGACGCATATCACCCTCCTGTTCCCTGGGAATCATCGACCGGGAAACGGCCGGGAAGCTGAAGGATGCGGGTGCGGTTACCTACAATCACAACCTGGAGACGGCCCGCTCGTTTTTCCCAGCCATCTGCACCACCCACGACTACGAAGAGGATGTGGCAACAGTGCGAAATGCCAAGGCCGCGGGATTGCGGGTGTGCTGCGGCGGCATATTCGGCATGGGGGAAAGCATGGCCCAGCGTATCGAGCTTGCTTTCACCCTGCGGGAGCTGGACGTGGATTCCGTTCCCATCAATTTCCTGAACCCTGTGCCGGGTACGCGGCTTGCCCACGCTGATTTCCTGACCCCCCTGGAATGTCTCCATACTATCGCCCTGTTCCGTCTGATTCTCCCCGCGAAAAAGATAACCGTATGCGGGGGACGGGAAAGGAACCTCCGGGATTTGCAGTCCTGGATGTTCCTCGCCGGGGCCAACGGAACCATGATCGGCAACTACCTGACAACCAGCGGCCGGGACGAGATGCTGGATCACCGGATGCTGAAGGATCTCGGGCTTGAAATAGCAGGGTGCGGCTGCTGAACCGGAACACCACAAGGAAAGAGCTGATGCGACCGAAAGGACTGTTCGTAACCGGAACCGACACCGGAGTGGGAAAGACCATGGTAGCGGCGGGCATCGCCCGCTATCTGCGCGAACGGGCGGGACGGGTCGGCGTCCTGAAGCCCGTTACGAGCGGGGCAGTGGAGAGAGGCGGCACACTCGTATCCGAGGACGCCGAACTGCTTCGCTGGGCCGCCCAGTGCGAGGCTCCCCTCTCAGATATCGCGCCCTACATTCTGCGGGAACCGATAGCTCCCTCCGAGGCGGCACGGCGCGATGGTGTGATGGTACGCTTCGAAAGGATTCGGGAATCGTTCGACCGGATGGCGTCCTTCCACGATTTCCTTTTGGTGGAAGGCGCCGGTGGTCTCCTGGTCCCCCTCGGCCCCGATCTTCTGGTTGCAGACCTGGCAAAGCGCCTCGGCATGCCGCTCCTGATAGTTGCCAGGCCCGATCTGGGAACGGTCAACCATACCCTGATGACCTGCGAGTGCGCCCGTGCCCGGGGGATCAAGGTGCTGGGAATCGTCATAAACGGGTTTCCGGAAATACCCGGCAGCGCAGAATCATACGCACCCCGGCTCATCGAAGACCTTTCGGGTGAGGCGGTTCTGGCCGTATTCCCCCGGTATCCGGACGTGGACGGGAAGGCGGTTGTGGAAAGACTGGCCGCCCGTATGGAGAAGGAACCGTTGGCTACTGTACTGAAGGGAGAGTTGGAATGATAGCGCATGACACGGAAACGCTGCGAGACCTGGATCGGAAATATGTGTGGCACCCCTTCACCCAGATGCGGGACTGGGAGGCGGATGCACCCATCGTTATAGCGCGGGGCGAGGGTTCCTTCCTCGTCGACACGGAAGGGAACCGCTACCTGGACGGCGTGGCCTCTGTCTGGACAAACGTGCACGGACATTGCCGGCCGGAAATAAACCGGGCGGTGAAGGAGCAGGTTGACCGGCTGGAGCACTCCACCCTGCTGGGGCTGGCGGGCGAACAGCCGGCACTGCTGGCGAAACGGCTCGTGGACCTGGCGCCGTCCGGTCTGTGCAAGGTTTTCTACTCCGACAACGGTTCTACCGCCGTGGAGATTGCGGTGAAGATGGCTTTCCAGTACCAGCAGCACCGAGGCGGCCGATACCGGGACAAGACCCGCTTCATCACCTTCAAGAACGCCTACCACGGAGACACCCTCGGCGCGGTGAGCGTCGGCGGCATCGACCTGTTCCACGGGGTGTTCCGTCCCCTGCTCTTTCCAGCAATTCAGGCCCCGTCTCCCTACTGCTACCGCTGCGAATCCGGCGGAACGGGTACCCGGGACTGCGAACGCCGTTGTCTGAAAGAGCTTGAACGTCTCATGGAAATCCATGCCGAAACAACCGCGGGGCTCGTCATCGAGCCCATGATGCAATGCGCGGGCGGAATGATTGCTCAGCCTCCCGGCTTCGTAAAAGAGGTCCGGAAACTGTGCGACCGTTACGACATCCTGATGATTGCGGACGAGGTCGCGGTGGGATTCGGCAGGACCGGCAGTATGTTCGCCTGTGAGACGGAAGGAGTCACTCCCGACCTGATGGCCCTTTCCAAGGGTCTTACCGCCGGATACCTTCCCCTGGCGGCGACCCTTGCCACCCGGGAGATATACGACATGTTCCTGGGGGAATACAGCGAACTGAAGACCTTTTTCCACGGACACACCTTTACCGGAAACCCCGTCGCCTGCGCAGCGGCCATTGCCAGCCTCGACCTGTTTGAACAGGATGAGCTGCTGAAGGGGCTTCCCGACAAGATATCGTGCCTGGAAGAGGGATTCCGCCGTATTTCTTTTCTGGAGCATGTGGGGGAGACCCGGCACATCGGGATGATAGGGGGTATTGAACTTGTGCGGGACAGGGAGACGAAGGAACCGTATCCCTGGGAAGAGCGGATCGGCGTCAGGGTCTGCCTGGAAGCGCGGAAACACGGTTTGTTTCTCCGCCCTCTGGGAAACGTAATCGTGGTCTTCCCTCCCCTGTCCGTATCCCTGGAGGAAGTGAAGTACCTGATGGACGGAATCGAGGCTTCGATTCGCATGGTAACGGAATGAGCAAGGGGTGCCGCGTCCCTTCCCGAACAGACAGGACGATTCCTCACGGGAGGTTCTGACTGCTCCCGGGAAAGACAAGGGAGAAAACGGCTCCGTTCTGTGTGCTTTCCATACGTATCCGGCCCCTCAACTGCCTGACGAGCATCTCCACAAGCTGCAGTCCCAGGGAATGGGTCTTCCGGATATCAAGGCCTGCCGGCAAGCCGATCCCCGTATCGGAAACCGTTAGGGTAACCATTTCCTTTTCATCCACAGAGACGATAACGTCTATATTCCCCCTTTCGGCGCAGGGAAAGGCATGTTTCAGCGCGTTGCTGATCAGTTCATTGACGATCAGGCCGCAGGGTATTGCCCGGTCGATATCCAGAGTGCAATCACCGGCCTGAATATGCAGGGAAATCCGTTTCCTGTCCACCGCATAGGAACTGAACAGGTACTGGGTCAGATCGGTGATATAGTCACCGAAGTCGATGGTGCTCAGGCTTCCGGAGGCATAGAGCCGTTCGTGAATGAGGGCCATGGATCTGACGCGGTTCTGGCTTTCCCGCAGATAGCGCCGCGACTGTTCATCGGGAATGGAATCAGACTGGAGATCCAGCAATGAAGAAATGATCTGGAGGTTGTTCTTGACGCGGTGATGGACCTCCTTCAACAGAAGAATCTTTTCCGCCAGCGCGACCTTTATGCCTTCTTCCGCAATTTTTTTCTCGGTAATGTCGAGGATCGTTGCAATATCAGTCAGCCGTCCCTGGTACTCGGTGGCTCCCACCGAGACCAGGACCCATTTTTCCCGGCCATCCTTGGTACGCACTCTTTGTTCATACTGGGTAGGCGCAGGTTCGCCATTCCCCTGCGTATGGCTCCCCTCACGAACGGGCTCGCACGCGTCGATGCCGCACCACTCCCGGAAATTCATCTCCCTCAGTTCCGTCTCACTATAACCGGAAATCCTCGTGGTTGCCGGATTTGTATAGATACACCGTTCTCCCTGCTGGAGAATGATTGCCGCAGGGGAGGTCTCCGCCAGTACCCGGAATTTTTCCTCGCTCTCCCTGAGCGCGTCTTCGGCATGCTTGCGCTCGGTGATGTCGAGGGCTGCGCCGACAATTCCGGCGACACGGTTTTCCCGGTCCACAAAGGTCGCTTTATTGAAAAGGACATAACGAAAGCTGTCGTCGTAGATGCCGCTCACTTCGTACCTCTGCACGCCGGGTTCACACAGCAAAGTCGTATCAGCCGCATGGTGCAGGTCGGCACGATCCTTGGGGAGCAGTTCGTACACCGTTTTTCCCACAATGTCTCTTCTCCGCAAGCCGAGGAGCGTCTCGAACGCCGCGTTGCACCCCAGGTAGGCTCCGCGGACATCCTTGTAGTAAACCGGAACGGGAATGGAGTCTATCAATTGCTGCAGAAAATCCACCTGTTCGTTCAAGCGGCGCTCCCGTTCACGGAGTGATTCCGCCATGGAGTGAAGAGCTTCGGCAAGGAAATTGAACTCCCTGATGGAGGCTTTCGGCCAGTCACCCTTCTCCTCTCCCGACTCGATTCTGCGGGCATGGGAAACGAAGTTTTCAAATCGTGACGCCAGGGAACTGGACATGAAGAACGACATTCCGGAGGCCATGAGCAGCGCCAGGCACAGGGCCGAGGCGAAAATCCCGGAGGTGGTCAGCGCGGAACGGTAGGCCAGTTGAACGGGGGAGGCAACCAGGATGTTCCAGTCGAGGAAGGATGCCCGGCTCATACATCCCACAAACCTGTCGCCGTTAAAGGAAAAACTCCCGGTAACCGGCATTCCGGAGGCAAGCCCTTTCCCGACAATGTCCAGATTGGTCAGGTTGAACTGCCGTGCGGTATAGTGGCCCTCCCGGTCGGCAATCACCTGCCCGTGCCGGTCCAGGATAAAGACAATCTGTCTTTCCTGTTCAGTGATTCCTTTCAGAAAACTGTTCAGCCGGGACAGGGAAATTTCCCCGAGAGCCACTCCTTCTCCTGACGGTGTTGCATAGGCAACGGTGAGCCCGCCTCCCACAGGGGAGAGATACACATCCGACCATGCATGCTTTCCTGACGAGCGGACCTGGCGAACCGCATCGGTAAGCGAGAGATCAATCCCTACCATCTCCTGCTGTTGAAGGGCCCTGTCTCCGGTGAGGGCCAGCGCCGAAACGCGGCCTTTCCCATCGGTAAGGGTAAGGGAGGTCAGGTTCGCCGATGATGCCAGCACGGTGTCCAGGTACTCCTGGATGTTGTCCGAGCCGATCAGTTTCCTGGAAAAGATAGCGGCTGTTCTCGAAATTTCCCTGGAAGATGCCACAAGGTAGTCTTCCGTGCGCGATGCGATTACCGAAGCAAGCTGGCGCTGACTCTCCTCGGTGTCGGCGATGATCTGGGGCCGCAGCCAGAACCATCCCAGCACTGCTGACAGAAGGAAGGGGACCGCAGCTATCAATGCTGAGCGGATTGCAAGAAGATGGCGGAGTGATCGAATTCTCATGTCCGGTTATGCAAGGGTGACGAAGCGTCCGTTATTGACAACGGTGAGGAAGGTCGTGGCGTCGGCATCACCGAAACGATTCAGGATAATTTTTCTTTGTACTCCCTGAAAGGTCCGGATCGCAAGGATCGCACTTTTCAGGCCCTCCCCCTTTTTGCGCGCATCCAGGGCATCCAGAACCACGTTCGCCGCATCATATGCGGCCAACGCCGAAAAACCGGGATCCTGGCCGAAGCGTTTCCGGTATGCAGCCAGGAAATTACGGTAGCGGGGTGTGGTGTCGCTGTGGTTGAGGAACTGTGCAAAGAAGACACCCTCAACGGCCGCTCCCCCCAGCTCAATAAAGCGCTCCGTGGAACCCCATTCCGAAACGGTGATGGTGACGCGGGAATTCAGCTTGCGGATCTGCTGACAGATGAGAGCGGCATCAACGGCGCTGCAGACAAGGACGACCAGATCGGGGTTGTGGCGGAGCACATCGTGCACGATGGGAGAGAAAGAAACGTTTTCACCAGAAGAAAAGGTTCCCACCGCAACCGTGCGGCCGCCGAGCCCCTCGAAAGTTTTCCTGAAGCCGGTCAGCCAGCTTACTGTGTAGGAACTGTTGCCCGTGTCGTAGAGAATCGCGGCGCGGCGAAGGCCTGATTTTTGGAAATGGAAGCGTGCGCTCTTGGGTGCGTACCTGGATGTGTCCGGAAGAACCCTCAGAAAATAGTCGTCCACACCGGAAAGATCCGTGGTGGTGACAGTGGGACTGACCGCAACAAGGCGTGCCCTGTTGATGATGGGGACTACGGCAATCGCCATGCTGCTGGTCATGGGCCCGATGACGGCCTCCACCTTCCGTTCCACGAGCTCTCCGGCGGCCGTGCGGGCGGTCTCCGCATTTTGCTCGTCATCGCGGATGACAAGTTCCACGGGCCGCCCCTTGATGCCTCCCCGTGCGTTTCTCTCCTCCACCGCAAGCATGGCGCCGTTCCTTCCCCCGACTCCCAGGTCCGCGACACGACCCGACATGCCGCCCAGAAACCCGATGCGGATCGGTTCCCGTTGGCAGCCTCCCAGGAACAGGACAATGCTGCCGACAATCAGGAGCGGACGGAGCATCCCCGCACGACGCATCATATTCTTGCACCCTTCTTGTTACGAGAAAATGAGGGCATCATCAACACGCAAACCGGTTTCATGAAAATAGTATACCCGTCAGCGCAGCCGACGCAAATCACGGTTGTGCACCGTCTCCAAAGTGCACCGTGTCCCGAAGAGGAAAGATTTGGCACAAAACGTCATGCCATCGAAAGCGGGTTTCCTGAGGCATTGTGCCGCAGTGGAATTGAGGGATACCCCCAGGTGACGAAAATGGCAGTTTTTCCGGGAGCGCAGGATTGTCGGGAAGCCCCGCCTCCTCATGCCTTACGACCCGATTGACGCGTTCCCTGCCTCTGTTATGCTAGATTTCAGAAGGCAGTGCCGCAGTCACTCTTTAGTCTTTTCCATCCTCCTTTCCGGGAGACGATCATGTCCCGCAAGCAGGTGCTCCCCTATTTCTTTTTCCTTGTCGTTGCATTCTGTGCCGGGTGCTCGAGCCTCCTCCCCAGCGTCCGGGAAATCTCCCAGTCGCCGTGGAAAACCTTTGACGAGGCAATGGCGGCGTATGAGCGGGTGATTCCCAATCAAACCACCATCAACGATTTCAAAAATTTGTGCATCGATCTGTCTGCTTCGCCCAATATCAGAATGCTCAGTCACCTGGATATTGCAGTTCTTGTCCAACCCATGCGTTTTGAGGAGTTGGATGAAGGACTGAAGAAATGCCTCAAGGCAAACAGTCACTGCAGGGCCTTTGAGTTCTCCCCCGGGAGCATCACCCAGCACCGATACGGGAACTTCTGGCTGGACTTTTTCAACTTCCAGCGCAAGACCAAGGAAACCGGGTGGAGATTCAAGGCGCTGTTCGTCCTTGTGGACGACCTGGTTGTCTACAAGGTCTGGAACGGCAACCCCAAAATTGAGGAATACCGGCAGCAGACCAACCCCCTCGGCCCGTTCCAGGAGTCGGGCGGTATCATCCTCAAGTTCGTCTACTGATGCCGGGTTTTCATGGGGCGGGTTCCTGCCGTTCCGTCCGCTGTCACTCGTGACGGAGGGCATCGATGGGATTGAGTCCGGCGGCGCGCCGTGCGGGGAAAAAACCGAAAATCACCCCGATGGCCGCGGAAAAGAGGAAGGAGAGAAGGTTAATTCCCAGATCGAAGATGTAGGGTATCCCCATCAACCGGGCAAGGGAGAGGGAAGAGGCGGTGGCGAGCGCGATGCCGACCAGCCCGCCGAGGCTGGACAGGACCACCGCCTCGATGAGAAACTGCAGCAGCACTTCCCGTTCCAGGGCGCCGATGGCGAGGCGGATGCCGATCTCGCGGGTACGTTCCGTCACCGATACCAGCATGATGTTCATGATGCCGATGCCGCCCACCAAAAGGCTCACCGCCGCCACCGCGCCCAGCAGCATGGTGAGGATTTTCGTGGTGCTGGTAAGTGTCTCGGCGATCTGGCGGGTGTCCATGACGCGGAAGTCATCCTCCTCGTTTTCGCTTATCTTTCTTCGTTCACGCATCAACAAGGTGAGCTGTTCCTTTACCGCGTCGATGGAAGCGCTGTTTTTCACCGATACGGTCAGTCTGTTGATGTCCTGGCTGCCCGTGAGTCGGCGCTGCACGGTACGGAGAGGCATGGCCACGATGTCGTCCTGATCCGATCCCATGGCCGACTGTCCTTTGGATTTGAGGAGGCCGATCACTTCGCAGGAGAACTGCTTGATACGGATATCGCTCCCCACCGGGTTCTGCCGGCCGAACAGCTTGGCGCGCACCGTCTCTCCGATAACGCATACCGCCTTGCCCGCCCGCTCCTCGGTCTCATTGAAGGTTCGTCCGCCCGCAAGCTCCCAGTTCCCGGCCTGAAAGTAGTCATTGCTCGTCCCGTAGATGACGGTCGACCAGTTCTTTGCCTGGTATACGGCGGTCACTGTTTTGTTGACCATGGGCGCAACCCGTTCCACGGCGGCAATCTGGCTGCGGACGGCCTCCACGTCCCCGCCCTTGAAGCTGGGCGCCCCCTCGGATCCGGGTCCGAAACGCTGGCCCGGGATCACAATCAGCATATTGCTCCCCATGCTGGAAATCTGGTCGGACACGGACTTGGTGGCGCCGTTTCCGAGGGTGACCATGGTGATGACGGCTGCGACGCCGATGACGATGCCGAGAACCGTGAGGAAGGAGCGCAGCAGGTTGCGGCGGATGGCGCGCAGTGCGAGAAGAAGCGTGTTCCACAGCATCAGGATTCCTCCCCGGGGCTGCTGTCGCTCTCCACCCTGCCGTCCACGAAATGGATGACGCGTCCGGCATAGGCCGCCATGTCCGGCTCGTGGGTGACCATGAGCACGGTAATCCCCTGTTCTCGGTTGAAGGTGGTTATCAGTTCCATGATTTCCCGGCTGGTACGGGTATCCAGGTTTCCGGTGGGCTCGTCGGCCAGCAGCACCACCGGCCTGGTGACGATGGCGCGGGCGATGGCCACCCTCTGTTGCTGGCCGCCGGACAGTTCCGCCGGGGTATGGTGTTCCCACTCCCGGAGGCCTACCTGTTCCAGTGCTGCGCGCGCCTTGTGGTGACGGACGGCGACGGGCTCGCCGCGGTAGATGAGGGGCAGTTCCACGTTTTCCAAGGCGGTGGTGCGCGACAGGAGATTGAATCCCTGGAAGATGAAGCCAAGGTACCTACGCCGCAGCAAGTCCCGCTGGTTGCGCGACATCCTCTCCACATGGGCGCCCAGGAACAGGTAGCTGCCGCTGGTGGGCGTATCGAGGCAACCGAGGATGTTCATGGCAGTGGATTTTCCGGAACCGCTGTGCCCCATGATGGCAACGAAATCGCCAGATTGAACGGCAAGATCGATCCCTTTCAGGGCCTGGAAAGCGGCCTGGCCGCTGCCGTAGGTCTTGGTGATGCCGGACAGCCGGATAAGGGTCTCGCCGTTCATGGGGTGCCGCCCTGAGACTCGGTGATCACCTGCATCCCGGCCGTGAGGGGCCCGCTGATTATCTCCGTCATCCTGCCGTTTGTCGCTCCGGTCTTCACCTCCACCGGTGCGGGTTTCCCGTCGCGCAGCACCCACACTCGCGGCGTTCCCCCACCGTTCCCCGTCTTGAGCTTCGGCGCCTGTCTCGGCGGTCTGGGTATGAGCGTTCCCACCACGCTTCTTCCCGGTTTCTTCTGCGTGGCGCCCGTTTCCGGAGGACTGAAGCGCAACGCCGCATTGGGAACCAGCAGCGCATTGTCCCTCGTCAGGGTCGTAATCTCTGCAGTGCCGGTCATGCCGGGGCGAAGGGAAAGGTCGTCATTTCCCACCTCCAGCACGGTCAGATAGGAGACAACTCCGTCTTTTTCCTGGGCACCATACCCGACCCGCGTGATGACCGCCGCATACCGGCGGCCGGGCCAGGCGTCGACGCTGAAGACGGCCTTCTGGCCTTTCTTCACCTGCCCCACGTCCGCCTCGTCCACATCCACCTGCAACTCCATTTTGGAAAGATCCTCAGCAAGGGTGAACAGAACCGGCGCCTGGAAGGAGGCCGCCACGGTCTGTCCCGGCTCCACCTGGCGCTTCAACACCACACCGTTTATGGGTGAGCGGATGCAAGCCTTCGAGAGGTCCGTTTCGTTTGATTGAAGGGCGGCCTTTGCCTGGGTGACTCCGGCGAGAGCACTGGATTCATCGGCCTCGGCACGCTTCAGGTTGGCCTCGGCGGTGTCCATCTCACTCCGGGAGGGGACTTTGCCGCCGGAGAGTTGGAAAACCTGGTGGTAGCGCGACAGGGTGGCGCGTTTCTCCGCTACCGTTGCCCGAGCCTGAAGCACCTGGGCCTCGGCCGCTGCGAGGCTTGCCCGCGATCTGGCCACTGCGTCACGAAGCTTTGCCACGTCGAGACGGGCCAGCACCTGCCCTTTTTTCACGTGGTCATTGACGTCCACGTACACCTGATCGACGATGCCGGAGAGCTCGCTTCCCACGTCCACCTGGTTGGTGGGCTGCAGTTTTCCGGTGGCCGAAACCGTGACCACCAGCGAGCCCATCTCGGCCGGTTCGGTCGTGTACTGCAGCCGGTCCGTTTTTTCCCCGGAACGGTACAAGAGCAGCCCCGCACCGACAAGCACCAGGAGCCCGCAGACAATCCACACCCAGGGGCGGGAGAACAATCCGGCCGACTTGGTATCGATGAGTTGTTTCAGAGGATTTTTGTCTTCTGCAGGGGGAGTGAAATCGTTCATGGGGTATCCTTGCCGGCCGGAGCGGTTTCTGCCGGTGCAGACCAGCCGCCGCCCAGGGCCTTGTAGAGACTGATGAGAGCGAGGACTTTCTCGGAGCGGGAGGTTGCGAGGCTTTCCTCCACGGTCAGCACGGTGCGCTGGGTGTCGAGCACGGACTGGAAATCGATGAGGCCGGAGCCGTAGCGCTGACGCGCCAGCTGCTCCGCCGTGCGCGCCGCCGCAACCGCCTTCTCCAGGGCCTCGCTTCGTTCGCCTGCGCGGGCCAGGGAGACGAGGGCGTCTTCCACGTCCTGCAGCGCGCTGAGAACCGTTTTTTCATAGGTTGCCAGGGCTTGTTCGCGAACCGCATCCTGAATCTCCACCCGGCTGCGCAGGCGTCCGGCGTTAAAGAGGGGCGCGGTAATGCCGGCAAGGAGAGAATGCGTTGCCGAGCCGCTGTTGCCGAGGGCGCTCAGTGTCAGTGCTTCCAGGCCGATGGATCCGGAGAGGGTGAAGCTTGGATAGCGCGCAGCCTCGGCAACCCCCACGCGGGCGGTTTCCGCAGCCACCTTTCGTTCAGCCGACCGTACGTCCGGTCGCCTGCGCAGGGTTTCGGCAGGAATGCCGACGGCGATTGTTCCGGGAACATCCGGCAGGCCGCCGGCGTCAGAAAGTCGGGCATGCAGCGTTCCGGGAGCCTTTCCCAGGAGCACGTCCAGGCGGTGTTCCGCCTCTGCCAGGGATGTCTCCAGTCTGGGAATCAGCGCCCGGGTCTGCTCACGGATGGTGCGTGCCTGCTCCACGTCCTGACTGCCGACGAGACCGGCCTGGGCCCGCCATGAGGTGAGCTGCAGGGTTTCCGACTGGCTGGCGAGGTTGTCCCGTGCTATGCGGAGCAGGGTCTGCTGGGTGCGAACCTCCACGTAGTTCCGGGCCGTTTCCGCCGCCAGTGTGACACGGGTGTCCTGGAGGCTCGCCTCAGCCGACGAAAGGTCGGCTTCGGCCGCTTCAACCCCGCGGCGCACGCCGCCGAACACGTCCAGTTCCCACGTGGCGTCAAAACCGGCGCTGAACAGTTCGCGCACGTTCCCGCTGCCGGTACTCTCGCTGGACCGGCTCCGCCTGTACGTGCCGGACGCCGTTAGTTCCGGAGAGAATCCGGCAGCGGCGACCCCGCGGCGAGCGCGGGCCTCGCGCACCTTTGCCCGGGCGCTGCGCAGATCCGGGCTTCCCCGCAGTGCTTCCTCAACCAGTTCGGACAGCAACGGATCGTTCAGGGTGCGCCACCACCGGCCGAGATCAGCCACCGGCGCAGCCCCAGTTTCGTGGCGGGCAGAGGAATCCAGCCTGCTCCAGGCTCCCGGCACGTCCAGTGGGGGGGGCGTATAGTCGGGGCCGACAGCGACACATGCAGCAAGGCTCAGACCGGCGGCCAGGGTGAATAGGCGTGAGAAAAGCAGTGCCTGCATAGCCTCGTCCCTCACGATCCCGATGCGCGCACGTCGGGGCGCCGCACCGAAAGCCCTGTCAGGGAAGAATCGCCCCTGACGGCGGCAATCCCGGCCAGTGCGAACTTCACCACGGACCGGGCATACGCCTCCAGGTCGGTAATCAAGACCGGCGCTTCTGCGGATTTCACCCTCCGTCCGGCCTTCTGCAGTACCATCGGATGAAAACACATGCTCAGGACGGCGGTTTCGCAGAACACGACCTGCTCTTCGGACGCATCCGGTCCCAGGAGATCCCGCATTACCGCGAGGGTCTTTTCACGCAGGGGGATGAATTCCAACCTCATGACATCTTCCAGAAGCCCGGTGGGATTGATGAACTCCCTCTGGGAGATGAGAAAATCCCTGCTGTTCTCATCGGCAATACGCCGTATCAATGCCCTGACCTGACCGTGCAACCTCTCCTCGGCGGGAGCGTCGTTGCTCACCCCGCCGTCCGCGGGATGTGCCTCGACGGCTTCCGCGAAAGCGTGCCGCCAAGCTTCCTGATACAGCGCTTCCTTGCTTCCGAAGTAGTAATTCACGGCGGAGATGTTGGCCGAGGCAAGCTTGCATATTTCCGCCACCGTTGCGTCGCGGAATCCCTTTTCGACAAAAACGATGCTTGCCGCGTGCAGCAGTTTCTCCCTGGTATCTCCTGAACGTTGCTTTGCCATGACGCCCCTACGGATCAAATCCATATTTTAAAGATATGTTTAAAACAACTATTTGATACTGTCAAGCGATTCTTCCCGTTGTGTCGAGCGCCCCCGGTTCCTGCACGAACCGCAACAACGACCCGCGCCACGGGCGGCAGGGGTAAATGGCGGAAGGTGGTAGGTGCCCCATGGGGAAACGCCCAGGACCATCGTTTTCCCCGTAGGGAGAAAGGGTGAATGAGCGAATTACTAATCCTAAAACCGGCAGTTAGAGGTATCCGCAGAGAGCGA
>JAAZOO010000408.1 GCA_012797715.1 Geobacteraceae bacterium
CAGGCTGCCGGAGAGGTGGTATGGAGGGACGTGCGGCGGGACCTGAGTCTCATCAGGGTGAAGGCGCCTCTCGGCGACAGTGTATCACTGGGTAACGGGCGACGGAATCCCCGGCCGGGAGAGCGGCTTTTTCTTCTCCCCTGTGTCACGGATGACCGGGGAGGGACGCGGCTCGGAACGCTGGGGGAAAAGCCGGCCATGGTGAACGGACAACCCCTGTGGCAAGTGAATCTGCGTGTATCGCCGGGCGACAGCGGCAGTCCGGTCTTCGACTCCGACGGAAGGCTGGTGGGGATGGTCAAGGGACGATTCCGCGGGACCGGGACACGGGGATTCCTGATCCCCCTGGACACGATCCGGGACTTTCTGGGAAAGGACGGACAATGAACATCGGCCGGTATCGTGTGGTAAAGGAGATCGGCAGGGGGTCCATGGGGGTGGTCTACCAGGCCGAGGACCCCAATCTCGACCTTCTTGTCGCTCTCAAGGTGCTGCGCCAGGATCGTCTCGCCAATGAAGCCTTTGTGCGACGGTTCCTCTCGGAGGCAAAGGCGCTGGGCCGTCTTGACCATCCCAACATCGTCCGCGTCTTCAACGTGGACCGTGACGGTGATACCGTGTATATCGCCATGGAGTTCATCGAGGGGGAGTCGCTGGCATCCCGCATGAAGCGGCAGGCCTTTTCGCCGGAAGCCCTTGCGGAGTTCGGCGCGACCGTGGCGGAGGCACTGGACAGCGCCCACCGGAGCGGGATCGTGCACCGGGACGTGAAGCCGAGCAATATCCTGGTAAAGTCCGACGGCCGTTTCAAGATAACCGATTTCGGCATCGCCCACATCGACGACCCCTGTGCGCCGGAACAGACCCAGGCGGGAGAAATCCTCGGCACACCGGCCTACATGTCTCCGGAGCAGGTGCTGGGACGTCCCGTGGACGGGAGGTCCGACCTTTTTTCTCTGGGCATCATCCTCTACGAGCTGGCGACCGGGACCCGGCCCTTCGGCGGCGAGGGAATCCACGCCATTTTCACCGCGATTGCCCAAGAGACCCCCCCCCGGTCCAGGCTGGAAACCCCGATTTCCCCAAGGCCCTTTCCGATGTGATCCTGAAGTGTCTCAGGAAGAAACCGGAGGAGCGCTATTCGGACGGTGGCCAGCTGGCGAGCGCCCTGCGGGCCGCGGTCGGTGGTCGGGAGACCGCCGTCGCTGGGGGAAAGGCTGTCTCCACCAAGTACGCTGTCCCGGCGCTGCTTCTTGTCCTGGTTCTCTCTGTGGCAGGAGGGGCATGGTACTACGTGTCCCTGCGGGATACCGTTTCCCGTGTCGTTCCGAGCCGGGTGGAGGAGCCGGGCACGGTGAAGTACTCCGCGCTGGACGTGAACAGCTCCCCGCCAGGCGCCCGGGTGTTCGTCGACGGCGATCTGCAGGGCATGACTCCGCTTCGGCTGAGGCCCACGCAGGGAAAGCATGAGGTGCGGCTGAGCCTTACCGGCTACTACGAGTGGGAGGCGCAGGTAGACTTGGGAGAAGAGCCCGCGACTCCCCTCTCCGTGACGCTCGTGCCCATGGAAAAGCAATAAGCCTAAAACCGGCAGTTGGAGGTATCCGCAGAGAGCGA
>JAAZOO010000409.1 GCA_012797715.1 Geobacteraceae bacterium
ATCCCCCTCACCGGTTCTCGGGTCATGGGAGACCCGAGCGGAAAGATGCGGATGTTCGTGTTTACCGATCCCGATTGCCCGTTCTGCGGCAAACTTCACAAGGAATTGAAGAAGCTTGTTGCCATGGAGCCGGATCTTGCGATCTATATCAAAATGTATCCCCTGGAGATGCATCCCGGGGCATACGACAAGGCAAGGGTCATTCTCGGGGAGAATTCCCTTGAGATGCTTGAGAAGGCTTTCGCGGGAGAGAAGCTCCCTGCTCCGGGTGAGAGGGATCGGAAAGAGCCGGTTGACGCGTCGATCAAGCTGGGGGAGTCCCTGGGGGTCGACGGGACACCGGCGATTATCATGCCGAACGGCCGTATATTTTCCGGATTTACTGAAGCGGAGAAGATTAGGCGTCTCATGGGCGGGAAGATTCCATAGCGCAATGATTGAACTGATGGAGGACGTATATATGAAAATCATTAATCAACTGACTTTTCTTTTCGTGGTGATTACCCTTGTTGGCCTTGTTGGGGGGCATGCCCCGTGTGAGGCAATGGTTGATGCTCCCGGTTCTTCGCATGCCGTGAAAAATAGTATACATGACGGTCTCGGTGCCCAGCAGGAAAGCGCCGGATATTTCGGGGGCGTAAAGAGCGGCAGGTTCCTGCTGGTTCTTTCCGAAGGGGTGCGCCGCTATTTTGGCGTAACCGGTGAAACGAGAGTTTATATGAGCGGCAAGCAGATTTCGATAGAACAATTGCCGCTGAACTCTCACATCAGGGTCATCACGAAGAAAGCTGTCGTGATGGAAGTCCATGTGCTGGAGGGTCAATAATGAATAGATTTGCGTTCATAATTCTGACTGCTTTCGCTCTGGTGATTTTCGCCTCGTCGCAAGTCACCCTTGCTGCTTCCGCAACATGGGTGACACCGCCAACTTCCGGGGCCGTGGGGGTATCGGAAAATATCCAGCCATCGGTGACGATTCCAGCAGCCATCAATCCAGATACCGTTTTTAATGGTACCAATTACTCCTTCATTCTAAAAACCGGGTCCAGTTGTTCCGGTGGAACGCTTGTGCCTTCGACAGTCACAAGATATGCGGATACACCGACGACCGGGACAACCACCGTCACGCTTACTCCTTCTGCTACACTCGTTTCGTCGGCCACCTACTGCGCCTGCATTAACAGCGGGACGAGCCTCACCATGAAGGACATAGGCGGGACGAACGTTTCTCCCGCATCTAGATATTTCACTGTCCGCGACTATCTTCCGCCGACCGTAACTGCCATTACCCCGACACCCGATCACACCACGGTGAATACCGGCTCTCCCACAATTTCCTTCACTTTCAGCGAGTTGATGAATACCGCAACGATCAACTCATCCACGTTCACCTTGAATGACGGGGCCAACGATATTCCGGGGACGTTTTCGTATACCACCCTTTCGAGCCCTTCCCGGACAAAGGTTACCTTTACACCGAGTTCGCTCCCCCTTGCCACAATGACCACCTTCTATGCGACTGTCAAAGGGACGGTGCAGGATACCTCGGGAAACCAGATGGGGGCTGACTTTTTGTTCGACTTCAGCGTAGACACGACTGCGCCTGTGGTGAGCTCCTACAGTCCGTTTCCGGGGTCCAGCGGTGTCGCCTACACAAACGTCTCCATTCCGTCAATAAAAATCGTTTTTGGCGAAGATATGAAGGCAAGCACCCTTACCACATCCAATATATATATCTGGAAGTATGGGACATCCACCAACCTGGCCGCCACTGTGAGTTATGATCCTGCAACCAGGACTGTCACTCTGACGCCGAGTTCGGCCCTCCTGTCCGATACCGTCTACACCGTTACCGTGAAGGGCCCAAGTGGTGTCCAGGATTACTGGGGAAACTACATGGCAGCAAATTTCTCTTGGAATTTCACAGAGGACTACACTGCGCCGGTGGTTGCTTCCGTTTCTCCGGTTAACGGTGCAACGAATGTCAGCGTTACATCTCCAATTACCATAACCTTTACCGAGGCAACCGGGATGAATGCGTCGACGATTGGATCGGGAAGCGTTACGTTGAGTGATGGCACAAATACCGTTCTCGGTTCCATCTCCTATGATGCAGGAGCAAAAAAGATAACTCTGACCGTTCCAAGCGGGTTGGCATTCGGCACCACCTATACCGTGACGCTTACGAGTGATATCAAGGATATGGCCGGTAATTCACTTAGTTCAGCGCCGTATACCTGGAGCTTCACCACCCAACCTGTCGTTAATAGCTACTACAGCATCATTCCTCCATTCATTACAGCGCCGGTCACACCGAATGTTCTAATCATCCTCGATAATTCCAACAGCATGGATGAAGATATGCAAGGTAACGCCGTGGGTTCTCCCAGATGCACGGTCACAGGTGATCCGAACACCTGCAGTCGATCGATTCTTGCCAGAAAAGCGCTTATCGATCTGGTAACTACGTATGCAAACAAGATGCGAATCGGACTCATGACCTACAAGCTGAGTTCTGCCGACAAGCGCTATCTCCACAATTCCTTTTATTTTTCATCCTACGATCCCAAATCGTATTGTCCCAATCCGCCGACAGAGTGTTACAACTATTGTGTGAATGAAAATCCACAGACGGGAGTGTATACGCCATCAGCCGATGAGTCGGCGTGTTCTGCCTCGTGCAGCGCACAAAATGCCCTGTTCGACGTAACCTATCGGGACAAAATACTGACTTCTGCCGGTACGAGCGGCAGTAATGGAACCGCCGTTGGCAGCGATAAGAGAAAGAATTACTGTTCGATTCTGTATCCGAAGACTATGAGACATGTTGATGGAAGCGGAACGACCCTATACCACGGACTGGCAGGCACTTACTATGCCACAAGCAACCAAGGGACCAGGTATCTCTATTCATCGGCCTATAATTCCACAGAATACCCGGGGCAGACCGATACCTATACGATTTATACCACTAAGACAGGCACGTCCGACGGCAACAGCGGATATGGCGGATCAACCGGGTCAGGCGGATTTGTGCCGACGGATGATGATATTGCGCTGGGGTTTTCCGATTTCGGTCAGCGTATGTACTGGGACTATTCCAGCAGAACATGGTTTTCCAATAGTTCTCCCGGCAGCGGCTACTTGCATGTGGCGGCAACCGATAATGTACCCCCTGGAAACGCGCAACTGAACGCCCTGCTCGCAAAACTCGGCACGGCAGGTTTTGAGA
>JAAZOO010000410.1 GCA_012797715.1 Geobacteraceae bacterium
AATGTTGAAGAGGAGATGACCCTTGACCGGCTGGCTGAATTGATGCCGGACATGGACATTATCATTGCCGAGGGGTATAAGAAATCCAAGATGCCCAAGATAGAGATAAACCGGAAGGTTCGCGGCACGGGCCTGCTGTGCGCGTCCGAGGAGCTGGTGGCCCTTGTGAGCGACGGTGAGTGGGATGGGGGGGCCCCCCTTTTCGGCCTGGACGACGCAGCGGGGGTTGCCGACCTCCTTCAGGTGAAATTGGGCCTCTGCCGGGAGAATGACCCAGCTGTCTCCTCCGGAGGGGACGACACGCAGGTTTGACGCGAGGCGAGTGCCACGAGGGGTAGTCGGGCACACTAGGACCGGACAGAAAAAGGGGCCTCCGTATGAAGGCCCCTTTTCTGTCCGGTCTTTCCGTTTGTTGCGGGTGTTCAGGATCCCGGCGAAGTCTCAACTGCCTTATAGTGAGAGACATGCTTGGGACGGGTGTACAGGGCTGCGACGACAAAACCCGCTGCCAGCACGCCCGCGGACACGTAGTATTTGGTGGTTACGGACTCGATGGCGAACAGTTTCACGCCGACAAGACCGGCCGCACCCCAGGCACTCAGGATAAAACCGTACACCTTGCCGATGTACGTGGGACCGAATGAATCCGCCGCAAAGGTCGGCATGACCGCAAAACCGCCGCCGAGGCAGGAGAGGAGGTAGCAGGCAATGATCTTGAATACGAGCGGATTGGAGAGAGCGGGAAGGTAGATGTAAATCACGGCCTGGGTGGCAAACATGATGAGCATCACACCCTTGCGGCCGATATAGTCGGAGAGCTTCGGCCAGAAAAGACGGCCCAGACCGTTGAAGATTGATGCAATCGCAACCACGCCCCCCGCCAATGCCGCTATGTCTCCGGGAGTGTTCGCCTTCTTGAAAAGGTCGCTGGCTATGGGAGCTATCTGTGAAACGATCCCCATGCCGACGGTGACATTGCAGAAGAGCATGAACCAGATCATGTACCACTGGGGGGTTTTCTTGGCCTCTGCCCAGCTGAATGAATCAGCGGCGGAGACGGTGCTGACGGGCGGAGTGAAACCGTCGGGGAGCCATCCTGAAGGGGGGTTCTGCATCTGGAAAGCGCACACCAGAAGCCCCACCAGGTAAATCACCCCCAGGACCATGAACGTGTTGGGCAGGCCGAGGCTGCTCTTTATCATCATGGGAGCCAGTTTGCCGATGAAGAATGCGCCGAAACCGAATCCCATGACTGCAAGGCCGGTCACCAGCGCGCGCCTGTCGGGAAACCACCGGATCAGGGTGGCTATGGGCACGACATATCCGAGGCCGTTGCCGATGCCGCCGATAACGCCGTACCCCAGGTACAGCATCATAAGACTCTGCTGCTTGAGCGCCAGGCCCCCCAGGATGACGCCTGCCCCATAGAATGCAGCTCCCAGCAGCATGACGAATTTGGGGCCTTTCTTGTCGACGAGTATGCCGCCGAATGAGCAGAAAGCGCCGATAACGCCGATGATGATCATGAACGTTGTCTGAATCTGCGGCTTCGTCCAGCCAAGATTCTCGGCCGTGCTCAGGTCCATAATCGCCTTGGCAAATACGGACCACCCATACAGCGTGCCCAGCAGGAGAAGAATAAGAATCCCTGCGATTGCAATAATCCACCGTTTCGACATAAGATTTTCGTTACTCATCCGTAGTCCTCCTCTAATTAATATGGGGCCTTCACAAGGGAGGCCCTGACAAAGACGAGATGGTGATGGCCGCTCTCCCGGAATGTTCGGAATTGTCCCGGGCATGATACGCATGCCGCTTACGGGAACCTGTGGACGGTACAGTCAGGACAGTGATTGAGTGTTCCCTTGCGGCAAAGAGACGTGGGGCACATATATCCGCGGAACATGATTGTTCATGACAATGGAAACCAGGTATCCATTGGTATGGAAGGCACAGAGACAGTAGTTACAAGGCAGAATCTCCACTGCAGGCAATTCCATGTGTATCAAGCTGTCAGGGAACGGTACATAAATTACTATAAGTAAAAATACAACAGTAATAATAAAAAATGCTGCTTGCAGAGCTTCGCATGAAACAAGACAGCACGGCGACTGTACAAACGGCGGCTACGCTACCAGTATTGTTTCAAATAGTCAATCACAAAAGATGAAACCTGCGACGAGTGCCTTGTGCCATGTATCCGCTTCAGAAAAACCCGTGACGGGAAAAAGGTGGAATAGTGCGAGGGGTGCCGTGAGAGATGCAGAGCGGGTGAGGGGATTGGTGGCGCCTGCCGGGAATCGTGGAAGGTTGGAACGGGAACGGCGGTGTGAATCATCCCCTGTTTCGGCAGATTTCTTGACCGCCGTTCCCCATTGTCCGTTTCAGTGCTATTTTACCAGCAGCACGGAGCATTTCGCCCCGAGAAGGACATGACGGGCAACGCTTCCCATCAGATACTTGGCCATCCCTGTGGTGCCCAAGGATGAGATGACAATCAGATCAATGTCCCTCTCCACTTCTTCCTGCAGAATCATATCGTAGGGTGTCCCCGACTTTACATCCGTTGTAACGGATATTTCCTTTGACTCGGGAAACTTATCGACCTGTTTTTGGATACCCGCCTTTGCCGATTCGAGCATTTCCTTCTGGAGCTGTATGAGGAGCCCCTCGTTGATGGGATAGTCGATGATGCACTGTTGCACCGGATCCTGGATCACGTGCAGAAGGTACAGCTCGGCGCCGAACTGGCGGGCGATTTCCACCGCCTGTTTCACGGCCTTGTCGGAATGGGTTGACATATCGGTCGGTGCGAGGATCTTGGTTGGTTTGAACATGTCTTCCTCCTTTCTCTTCCTGGAACGATGAAGTACGGGAACGATGAGTTCATCCTTCTCCTGGCTCCAAGTATGCCTCGGAATCGGATTATTACAAGGTTGTCCGATGCCGGTGCGGGGAAAATTCCGGCCGCAAGCCGCCGGGGCGGTCTCATTCCATTCCCCCCCGGTGCGTCGGTTGCCACTGTCAGGGCAGTCCCCGTAGGAGAACTCCACATGGCGGTGTTCGCAGGTGAATGGGGCAAGGGGGTGCATGAACCGTGCGTATCATCCTAAAACCGGCAGTTGGAGGTATCCGCAGAGAGCGACTCTGTCGTATTTCGTTGCTGCTCTTA
>JAAZOO010000411.1 GCA_012797715.1 Geobacteraceae bacterium
CTATCTCCGGTATGTATAACCCTTTCACCGGATTATTGCAAGATTGTCACGCTCCACGGCGTTTCTTTTCCTCTCACGATACAAGGAGATTCTCATGCGCATTGCCGTCATCGGCGCTGGCGCGCTCGGGCTTTTTTATGGTGCCAGACTGCAAAAATCGGGGAACGATGTACACTTTCTTCTGCGCCGTGACTTCGAGGCGATTGGCAGCAACGGTCTAACGGTCTATTCCGTGGACGGAGATTTCCGGCTTCCCAAAGTCAACGCGTACCAAACTCCGGAAGAGATGGGGAAGGCGGATCTGGTCCTGGTAGGACTGAAAACCTTCGCCAATCATCGTTACCAGGAACTCATCGGCCCTGTGGTTGGAGAAGAAACCATCATTCTAACCATGCAGAACGGCCTGGGAAACGAAGAAGCACTGGCGGAGCTTTTCGATGCGCGTCGAATACTGGGAGGGGTTGCATTTCTTCGTTCAAATCGAGGAGTCCCCGGAGTCGTTTACCATCTTGGGGAAGGACGCCTCATCCTGGGTGAATATCGTCAAGGGGAGACGGCGTTGGCGGAGCAAATTGCGCCCATTTTCCAAGCAGCGGGACTCGAGTGCCGGGTAGTTCCCGACCTGAAAAGGGCTCGATGGGAAAAACTCGTGTGGAATATTCCTTTCAACGGTCTCTGCGCACTTCTGCAAAGGCCCGTCGATGCGCTGCTGAATCTGGATTCGACACGTGACCTGATTCTCGAGATTATGCGGGAAGTTATTTCCGCCGGCAATGCCCAGTGCCTCATGAAGGATATCCCCATTTCATTTGCTGAAAAATTGGTATCTTTTTCACTGGGTCTCGGTCCGTACAGACCATCAATGCTCATTGACCGTATCGAAGGAAGGCAGCTGGAGATCGAGTCTATTTTCCATAAGCCGTTACAGGCCGCGGTGAGGGCCGGGGTGCGGATGCCTCGCGTCGAGACCGTAGCCGCCCTTCTTGAAGCGACCGAAAACGGTTAAATATTCATCTGGCCAAACAAGTGCGCCGGGTTAAAAGGGAGGTGGTGCCTTTTCTTTAACCACCAAGAGCTTCTGGTGCCTACATCTTAGGCTGTCCATGCAGGCAACTTTTTTTGTGGTAACCGTATCATCCTGAAGTATCGTATCTTTTACACTACTCTGTCTTTGGGCAAGCTATTTGCATGAGTGGCTCCAGACAAGAGGTTCCGCACGAAATGATCTGATAGTATCTCTACGACATTGCTAAGCTATTCATTTCAAGGGGGTGATTGATTGAAAAAGGTTGAGGCAATTATTAAGCCGTTCAAGCTTGATGAAGTAAAAGAGGCGCTTAACGAGATAGGGATTCAGGGAATAACGGTAAGCGAGGTCAAGGGATTCGGCAGGCAGAAAGGTCATACGGAACTGTACCGCGGCGCGGAATACGTTGTCGATTTTATTCCAAAGATCAAAATGGAAATAATCGTCGGCGATGATCTCGTAGCAAAGGTCATGGAAACCATCGAAATGGCCGCGAAGACCGGCCGCATCGGCGATGGAAAGATCTTTGTCACCAACGTAGAGGAAGTAGTTCGTATCAGAACGGGTGAGCGGGGACAAGACGCAATTTAAGCGTCACTCTTATACGAAAAAAAGGAGACAACGAATGACACCACAAGAAGTAGTAAAGTTTGCACAGGACAACGGCGCCCTGATGGTTGACTTCAAATTTATGGATTTTGTCGGCATCTGGCAGCACTTCACCGTACCCATCAGCGAGTTCGATGAGGACGTCTTCGAGGAAGGGCTCGGCTTTGACGGTTCCTCCATCCGCGGCTGGCAACCCATCCACGCTTCCGACATGATTATCCTTCCCGATCCTGCGACCGCAAAGATGGACCCTTTCACCGCCGTTCCGACCCTGAGTCTCATCGCAAACATCTTTGACCCGATTACGAAAGAAGCCTATACACGCGACCCGCGCAACATAGCCAAAAAAGCCGAAGCATACCTCAAATCGTCGGGAATCGGCGATACCGCCTTCTTCGGTCCAGAAGCGGAATTCTTTATCTTTGATGATGTACGGTATGACTCCAGCTCCAACCAGTCTTTCTACATTGTGGATTCTTCCGAGGGTGCCTGGAACACAGGCCGCGAAGAATTCCCCAACCTGGGATACAAACCCCGCCACAAGGAAGGGTATTTCCCGGTTTCTCCCACCGACTCACAGAACGACCTGAGGAATGAAATGGTCATGGAGATGCAGAATGTGGGAATCCGTGTCGAGTGCCAACACCATGAGGTCGCAACGGGCGGCCAGGCCGAAATCGACATGCGTTTCGACTCCCTCGTGGCCATGGCGGACAAGCTGCAGTGGTTCAAATACATCATCAAGAACGTTGCCGTGCGGAACGGAAAAACCGTTACGTTCATGCCCAAACCGCTCTACGGAGACAATGGTTCCGGCATGCACACCCACGTCTCCATCTGGAAGGACGGTGTCAACCTGTTCGCCGGTGACGGATACGGCGGCCTCTCGAAAATGGCCCTCTACTTCATTGGCGGCATCATCAAGCACGCCAGGGCGCTCAGCGGCTTCTGCAACCCGACCACCAATTCCTACAAGCGCCTCGTGCCAGGTTTCGAGGCACCTGTGAACATGGCATACTCCAGCCGCAACCGTTCCGCAGCGATCCGTATCCCCATGTTCTCCACCAACCCGAAATCAAAGCGTGTCGAATACCGTACTCCCGATCCGTCCTGCAATGGTTACCTTGCCTTTGCGGCAATTCTCATGGCCGGTCTCGACGGCATCGAAAACAAGATCGATCCGGGCCAGCCGCTCGACAAGGATATCTACGGGCTCACTCCGGAAGAGCTGGCAGACATCCCGTCGGCGCCGGGCAGCCTGGAAGAAGCCCTCAAGGCACTCAAGGAGGACCACGAGTTCCTGCTGAAGGGGGACGTTTTCACGCCTGACGTTATAGAAAAATGGATCGAGTACAAGACCGAAGCGGAAGTGAACCCCGTCCGCATGCGTCCGGTCCCCATGGAATTCGCACTTTACTTCGATATCTAGGGTGTATTGGAGTTGCGAGGAACTGCAGGAAAAGGCGGGAGAAATCCCGCCTTTTCCGTTTCTATGAGCATGCCGTGGACTCCCCGCGGGAGTTGTAGCGCAGATGTCCATGCGTTGACTTTCATTTTCCAATCTGGTAGACAATTAAACTTTACGTGAAGCGGGCTCATTCCTGGGAGAACATGGAAAACTTCCTTTTAAAACTGTCGATAATGCTGGTTCCGGCACTGCTTGCCATCACCTGCCACGAGGTATCCCACGGATACGTGGCCTCCCGATTCGGCGACCAGACGGCCCGTTCCCTCGGACGCTTAACCCTGAACCCCCTTAAGCATCTCGATATTATCGGAACGATAATGGTGTTCCTGGTGGGGATCGGATGGGCAAAGCCGGTTCCCGTGGACTTCCGAAACCTGAGAAATCCGAAGAAGGACATGATATGGGTTGCCGCGGCCGGTCCGGCGACCAATTTTCTTCTTGCCGCGGTTTCCGCCGGGCTTTTGCGGCTCATTGCGCTCCTTGACCGCACGATATCGGCATCGGGGGTGACTGGCCTTCTTCTGGAGCCGATAGCCCTGATGCTTGCCTTCTCCCTGTATGTAAACCTCCTTCTCTGCCTCTTTAACCTGATCCCGGTGCCCCCTCTCGACGGCGGCCGAGTTGTCGTGGGCATTCTTCCCTACCGTCAGGCAGTCGCCTACTCCCGCATAGAACCGTACGGCATGATTATCATCATCGTGCTGGTCTTCTTTACAAAAATATTCACCTATGTCCTCGCACCGCTTCTCGACCTGGGGATACGCTTTCTTGCCGGGCCCCAGAGCGCTCTCGTATACACCGTAACATCTTTTCTCATGAGGTAGGAAGGATGGCGTCGCCTCCCTCTCTCCCCGATGCATGAAATGCCCCGCTCATGGGAGGGAACACGTAATCCCGCCCCGACCGGCTGAACGTAATGGCTGGAATAAAGCGTTTGCACCATTCTCTTCCTTTCCGTAAAGGGATTCCCGAATCAGCTTCACCCCTCACAAAAATAAGTAGCCTGTCATTGACGGGAACTCAATGGAATGGTATCTTTCCGAAATATGGAGAGCAATATGAAGGGCCGCTGTCGAGGTGTGTTGGTTCACTATCCTGAAAGGAGGAAATGCAATGGAAGAGCAAAGGGTCGATCAGGTACCACCGCCGATTCCAACGGGAGAGTATGACAGGGAGGATGTTGAAAGCAACAAGCTCATGGCGGTTCTGGCCTATATTTTCTTCCTTATCCCGCTTCTTGCGGCAAAGGAGTCGAAATTCGCCATGTTCCACACCAATCAGGGATTGGTGCTGTTTCTCGCCGCAGTTGCTGTGAATATCGTCGGCGGAATTATTCCGTTCGTGGGATGGTTCCTGATACTTCCGCTGGGCAACCTGCTCATTTTCATCCTGGCAATCATAGGGATTATCAATGCCGCCAAGGGCGAAGCGAAACCGCTGCCGATCATCGGAACAATCAAGATACTGAAATAATCTGCAAGTCCCGCTGGAATCTCCTGGCGGATTGTTGTGAAAATTGAA
>JAAZOO010000412.1 GCA_012797715.1 Geobacteraceae bacterium
CCCTGCCGCGCCTCTTCACCTGGCAGGCCGATCCGCGCTTCCCGCGGCGCGGTTTTCATCTGCATACCCTGCACCCCACGGAACTTGCCGAGCACCTGGCCAACCCGGATCATCCCGGAGCCCTGGCTGGAGTGCGTGAATACGTGGACTGGCTTGCCCGGAACCAGCAGAATATCATGCAGTTCTACCTGGTGCGGACGGTTGACCGGCGCCGCTGGCCCGGCCACGCCAGGGCGATTGTCTCCCATGCCCATTCCCGCGGGGTCAGAGTGGGAGTCGCCTTTTCTCTTTCCATGCTGCAGCAGCAGGCATTTCAGGCCATGCACCCGTTGCGCTTCCATCCCTCCTACCGCCGCCAGATTGATGATTCCCTTGCCTGGCTCTTTCAGATCCCCTGGGACTTTGTCACCATGGAACCGACCCTGGGCGAACACCTGCCCGATCTGGCGGCACTCCTGCCCAAGACCCACAGCCACCTGATCACCACCGCAACCGGCACCTACCGCACACCGGTCTTCTACGCCACCCATGTTATCCGCCGCCGACGCGACAGCACCCTCCCCTCCCCGGACCGACCCGGCACCGGCGTCCTGATTCACACGGTAATGAATTACGCGGTCACTGAAGAGGCCGCTCCCGTCTACGGCAATAGGGATCTCCGCTTTATGCTGGAACGGGCCGAGCGGGAAAGGAAGCTTCGGGAAACCTGGTTCTGGCCGGAATCTTCCTACTGGGTTGCCTACGACACCTCCGTGCCGCTGTTCCTGCTCAGCTACCTCCAGGCGCGGTGGACGGACATGCAGACCATGGCCGGCCTGGGGATAGCCGGGCACCTCACCTTCAGCAGCGGCTGGGAATGGGGCTACTGGCTCACGGACTGGAGCATCGCCCGCTGGTCCTGGCAGCACCGCATCAACGGACGGGCCGTGCCCCAGGGCCCGACAGACTGCCTGGAACTTCTCTTCCCCCATCGGGACATGGCGGTCATCTGGCGTACGGCGCTGGCAGTGGAAAACGAGTACCTCAAAGAACGCGGGCTGATTGCCTACCTGGCGGCGGCGCCCCCCTTCGCCGAAATGCCCCGTCTTCTCCGCAGGCCCTTCCAGCCCACGCCCCCCTTCACCTATCGCCGTCTTTTCAGGCAGGCGAGCCGGGACGAGGCTTCCGCTGCACTGTCTCCGGCTATCGCCGGTCTGACTCTCTACGGCAGTCACCTGGAGCAGCTGTGCCGAAACCTTGACAGGGCCATGGAGCGGCATTTCTCTTCCCATGGGGCGGACCCGCGCCTGGCCCTTGCCCGGGAGGTGCGCACCGGCTTGGCAATGACCGCGCTGCGCGCCCGTCACCGGGCCCTGACGCTCAAGGCGCTTGTGCTGCTGAAACCGGGAGCCGCACATGCTGCCGCCGCACGACAGGCCGGCCTCCGGGCGCTTGCCGATGCGGCCGCTCTCAGGCGGCAGGCGCTGGCCCTGGTGGCCGCCCAGGAGAGCCGGTACCGGTACCCGGTTGAAGATATCGCCCGGCGCCGACCGAGCATGACCGCCTACCAGTTCGGCTACCTCTATCCGGTCAGCACCCTCCATTTCTGGGAGCGGGAGGAGGAACAGGTTCGCAGCGGCCGGTTCGATCCGTTTTTCATGAATATATGGGATTTCCGGCGGATTCTGGGACTGGAAAGCCTGTGGTAGAGCCGGACCGGTTCAGGAAGGTGATGCAGACACACAGCATCCCGGATTTGCAGTGGGAGGCACCATGCCTTGTGGCGGCATTTGTCGGCCCTACGGATTACAGGTCACATGGTTCCACGTTCCCGGAGGAAAGAAAATTTTCCGCCTCAAGTTGCGCACTATTTTGCCGAAAAAAGATACAACGGGCCTGAGAGTGCAAAAGAAGCGTATCTTTCGTCACGTTTTGGCAGTGTTGTGCATGACACCACAGGAGGAAACATGCTTTCCCGAAACATCCTGAAGAGGATGAAGCTATCCCACAAATTGTTTATTGTCATAGCAACGCTGAACCTGCTCACCATTTCATCCTTCACGTACTTTACGTATATCACCGAAAAAAATACCATTCTTCAAGGTATTGACAGCAAGCTTGTTGCAAGCGGGCAGGGAATCAAAGTCGCACTCGATTCATTCCACAAAAAACTGGGGAAACCCGAGGGTATCACGGCAGCGGAGTACCGGGCGGCACTCGA
The DNA here is from genome assembly GCA_012797715.1 of Geobacteraceae bacterium. Taxonomy (GTDB): domain Bacteria; phylum Desulfobacterota; class Desulfuromonadia; order Geobacterales; family Geobacteraceae; genus RPRC01. Next base: position 2,201 of record JAAZOO010000412.1, read on the forward strand.
TGTGCTTTCCCAGTTTGCAGTCAACGCAGGGATAAAATATGCGTATTCGGTCATGCTGAAAGATGGGGGCGTCGTTTTTACCACGTCCAGTTATACCAGGGAGGACCTGGAGAAGGGAGATTTGACATCCCTGTATGAGCCTTACCAGGACGCCCCTCCAGGGCTCGTTGCAGCTCTCAAGAACAGCGAGATAACCTTCCAACAGTATTCGGACAAATGGGGTTCGTTCCGCTCCGTTTTCATACCATCCCGCCTGCCCAACGGCATGAACTACGCTATCGGAATCGATATCGGCATTGACAAGATAGACGCGATCCTTCGAGAAACCCTTCTCAGATGTCTCCTGATTGGCTTGGCCGTTTTTGCGGCAGGAACCATCGTCACCCTGCTGATAGCAAGGTTTCTATCCGGTACTATTGGAAAAATTGCACACCACCTCAATCAGGTCGCCGACGGAAACCTCACCGTCCTTATGGAGAACAGCTCAAATGATGAGCTTGGCATGCTCGCCCAGGACATCAACAGGATGGTGGAAAGGCTCCGGATCCTCATCAGCAGGGTCTCGGAGGCATCGGTCAGTGTCGTTGAATCGGCAAACGTGTTTCATGCACTGTCGGAAAACGTATCTTCAGGGGTTGAAGAGGTAGCGAGCCAGGCGGCACAGGCCGCAACCGCTGCGGAGGAGATGACGGCAACGTCACGGAGCATCTCCGACAACTGCGCAGTTGCTGCCCGTAGCGTGAAAGAGACGGAAGATGTTGCCAAGGCTGCTGACGAGGTAATCCGCAGGACCGTATCCATGATGGACGGCATTGCAACTCTCGTTCGTGACTCGGCGCATACCGTGAGAGATCTCGGCGCGACTTCGGCCCAGATAGGTGAAATCATAGGGACAATAGAGGATATTGCGGAGCAGACCAATCTCTTGGCGTTGAATGCCGCTATTGAGGCTGCCAGAGCCGGGGAATACGGGAGAGGGTTCGCCGTCGTCGCCGATGAGGTTCGCACGCTGGCGGACAGGACAGGCATCGCAACACGTGAAATCGGAAAGGTTATCACGGCTATCCAGGCAAAGATCCGCGAAGCGGTCGGTTCAATGGAACAAGGGGAAGTTCAGGTTGCCCAGGGCACACAGGACTCGGCACAGTCCGGGGATGCTTTGCAGGATATCCTGAAACATGCCCGTCAGATCACGGAACAGGTACAGGAAGTGGCCGTCTCCGCATCCGAACAGACAGCAACTACAGACGAGATAAGTTGCAGCATCAGTCACATTACCACGGTTGCGCGGTCGACCGTCGAGGGAATGAAGAACTCTGTCGAGGCGGCGGCAAAAATGAATTCTCTTGCTGAAGATTTACATCAGCAGTTACGGCACTTTACACTTCCTGCATAGGGGAAGAACCCCCGGACAGAAATCGTCTCCGTCGGCGCAGCAGGGCAAGGGAAACAACGTACACGGCAAAAACCGCAACCGGTGCCGTGAGGGCCCAGGCGCACACGGCCTTGAGCGTGGCCGCGCCCGCATCGGCGATATGGGCAGAGGGCGCGGAAGCGCCGCGGGGCGGCCCGGCAGCATCCGGAAAGAGCAAGCCGCCGAGCCGGTAGTAGGGGACGAGAAGCATTACCTGAAGGGGATAGACCAGGTAATTGACCACCTGGATGGCGCCCTGGTTCAGACGGAACACCACGGCCGCACCGGCACAGAGCAGGGTCGTCCCCCACAGCAGCGGCAGGGTGCCGAGTACGGCGCCCAGTGCCAGAGTCAGTGCAAGCTCTCGCGGGGAGAGCCCCGCTGCCAGGAGTGCGGCACCCTTTCTGGCCAGACTCTCGGCACGGGAGGAGAGCACGGCTGCCGCCCTCCGGGCGATGCCGTCCGTTGGCCTAGTTTGCCGTTCCTTCTTCATCGGCCTTCTTGATGAGCTGGGCAGTGAGATCGATGTCCCGGTTCGCGTAAAAGACACCCACTCGTTTGTCAAGGATTGCCGTATACCCCCCGTCGTCTCCCATCTTGCCCATGATGCCGCCCAATCGGGTAATCAACTTCCTCAGGGCCTCTCCCTCCAGTTTTTTCAGCTCTTCCTGGGCATCCCGCTGCCGCTTCTGGAACTCAAGTGCTTTCTTCTCCAGCTGTTTCTCTTTCTCGGTTCTGGCATCGGCGCTCAGTTTCGCCCTGCCCTTCTCCAGGTCGGTCTTGGCCTTCTCCAGGTCATCTCCCAGTTTTTTCAGATCCGCGGTCAGCTCTTCCGCCTTCTTCTGCACCACCGAGCGCGCCGCGACTCCTTCCTTGCACTCGGAAACGACCTTCTGCAGATCAACCACCGCTATCTTGGAGGCAGGCGCCGCCAGCGCCTGGCCCCCGCTCAGCATACACACCGCAATAACCGTCAGTACCGCTCTTTTCATGCATACATCTCCTTTTATCATCGTGATTCAGGTGTTTCCCTGACAGAATCCGTACTCCCCGCAGCGCACCGGCACGCCGGTGCGAATCGATTCCACGGCTGCAAAAGCAGCCTCTGTTGTGGAAAATATCTCTGCCAGGGGAATGGGGGCCTCTCCTCCGCCGCGAACGGCATCGATGAATGCCCGAACCTCGGCCCGCTGCCCCTTGTCCTGGGCAGACAGCCGCTTTTCCCGCTTCCTGCCGCGGGCAAAGACCGTGAGGGTGCGGAAGTCCTCCAGCACGGCCGCGACACCGCCTCCGAAGACCTCCACCCGCTCCTTCGGCATCCCCTTGTCGCCGTTGGCGAAGTAGGAAACCGTGCCGATGGAGCCGTTCCGGAACGTAATGGTAATGGTTACCGTATCATGAAGCGCACCTGGCGTTCCCATGGCCGCTGCATGCACCGAAACCGGCAGGGAGCCGTTGATGTGGGTCAGGAAGTCGATACAGTGGCACGCCTCACCGATAATGCGGCCGCCGCCCGTTGCGGGGTCCTGAATCCAGGAATCGGGCGGAATGTGTCCGGCGTTCATCCGGTAGTGCATGGCCAGGGGGCCGCCACCGAATTGTCTCTTCAACTCCCGCGCCAAGGGTGAAAAGCGGCGGTTAAAGCCGACCATCAGCAAAGGTGGGCAGGAAGTGCCGGCACCGGATGCGGCGCAGGCCCGCTGGATCTCCGCCAGCTCTTCGGGAGTGAGGCAGAGCGGCTTTTCCACGAACACGTGTTTCCCCGAACCCAGAGCGTCCAGCACGTAGCGTCCGTGACTATCGTGCCGGGACGCGATGAAAACCGCGTCGATATCCGCCGCATCGAAAATCTCCGTCTCGTCGCAGGTGCAGAACTGGAATCCGAAGCGCTCACCCACGGAACGGGCGCCGGTGCCGGAAGCGGTCATCACCCCGCGCAGCACGACACCCCTATCCGTGGGCAGGTTGGGCAGAAGGTGGCTCTGGGCGTAGGAGCCGGCGCCGATAAAGCCGATACCCAGGGAAGAACCTCCTCGCTCGGGAGCAACGGGACGCAGGGCGACCCGCCGCGCCCATGTGTCCCGTTCGTCGGACACATCATAGGAGATAAGGATGCCGATGAAAGGTTCCGAGCGCTCCAGCAGCATGGAGTAGGCGGAGGGCGCATCGTCCAGACGCACCTCGTGAGTCGTCAGATACCCCACATCTATTCTCCGCGAATGCAGAAGCTCTTGGAATGCCTGCATGTTGCGGTTCTCGGTCCAGCGGACGTAGCCGGCGGGATAGTCGATTCCCTTCTCCTCGTAGGAGGGTTCATAGCGGCCGGGACCTAAGGAGCAGGACATGCGGAGCTGCAGCTCCTTGCGGTAGTAGTGGGGATCACGGTCGAAACCGGTGGGAACCGCTCCCACCACCACCACGGTTCCCCGCTTGCGGGCGATACGCCCGGCAAAATTGACCGGGTCCAGGGAGGTGGTCGACGCAGTGATGATAACCCCGTCGCAGCCGATGCCGCCGGTGTGACGCTCGATGGCGTCTGCGATGCCGGGGGCGCTCCTCTCCAGGGCCAGGTCTGCGCAACGCCCCCGGGAAACGGCCACCATGCCCGGATCGATGTCCACGCCGATGACGGACACGCCGGAGGCCCGCAGGATCAGGGCGGTAAGCTGCCCCAGGAGACCCAGACCGATGACGGCACAGGTCTCTCCGACGCGCAGGTCGGCCTGGCGCACACCCTGCATGGCTATCGCTCCCAACGTGGTATAGGCGGCCTGTCGCAGGTCGGCCCCGGGGTGGAGCTTCACGCACAGGTTGCGCGGTACCACCACGTATTCCGCATGGCAGGCGGTCAGGCCGGCGCACGCCACCAGGTCTCCGGGAGAAAGGTCCCGCACCTCCGGTGCGGCAGTCACCACCCGCCCGGCGGACGAGTAGCCCAGGGGAGAATAGGCATCCAGCTTCTTCATCACCGCCCGCCAGGTCTGGGCCACCCCCTGGCTCTTCAGGGTGTCGAGAACCTGCTTCACCTGTTCAGGCCGCGCCTTGGCCTTCTCAACAAGGTTCATGCGGGCCGCCTTCACCGTGCTCCCCTCGGTCCCGCTGCTGATGAGGGAGAAGTGATTGCGCACCAGCACCGTGCCGGGCAGGAGCGCCGGAACCGGCACCTCCAGAACCCGCATGTCGCCGTCCTTCAGTTTCTGCGTCAGCTGCAGCATGGCATTTCCGTTCTCTGCCGCGTGCGGGGCGTGGCACTACGCATGGCCGACACAGTCCGGTCTGTTGACGATGATGGGAGGCATTTCTTCGTTACGCCAGAAACCGCACACGTAGCAGCTCGTTCCCAGCACATCACCCGTGGAAACCGTGAGATTCCTCCTGTAGACACCGATACGCGCGCCGCACTTGGGACATTTCATGGCCGACTCCTTTCTGGACGAGAGATGCCGAATCTGTGAAATGAAGCATACGGGGAACGAATGACGGATGTGCGACAGGAATGTAACGATTGTGAAGAAACGAGGGGAGAAGTGGGAATTTCTGCACACCGTATCACCGGAGATGGGGGTAGAAGCGCACCAGTCCCGCCGCGCTGCCGGCGACGATGCCCCGGGGAGTGTTCAGCACCTTGGTCACTGCCCTGCCGAGATTGGCGGAGGCAAGGATGTTCCCGGCGCCGTCCAGCAGCAGCAAGGCGCCGTCTTCACACCCCACCGCCACCCGGCCCGTGTTGCCCCGTGCCGCCAACGCGGATATGCCGCTGTGGAAACGGCGCTGCCACAGGAGATTTCCCCGCCGGTCGAAGGCGTGCAGCCAGCCCATTTTCGTGCCGGTCAGTACTTCGTTGCGTCCGTCACCGTCCAGATCGGCCACCTCCAGGGCAGTCATGAAGGAGCCGCCCGCCCTGTCCGGTCCGAAGGCGCGCACCCAGCGGGCCGCGCCGCTCCCCTCGTAGACCCGCAACTCATTCCAGTGGCCGCTCAGGGTATACGCCACCTCATCGCTCCCGTCACCGTCAAGATCGGCAACCTCCAGGGCGGACACGCCACGCTGCAGCCACGCGTGCATCTGGGTGAAACCGGGCGGCATCCCGTCATACAGCGAATCGGACACGTTCTGATACCCCG
>JAAZOO010000413.1 GCA_012797715.1 Geobacteraceae bacterium
CGGCCGTCGACTGCATGAAGAAGGGCGCCTTCGATTACCTGCTGAAGCCGGTGGAGAATGCCCGTTTCCTCTCCTGTGTCACCAAGGCCCTGGAAATCTTCACCCTGAAAAACCGCATGACTCTCCTGGAACAGCACCTTTTTACGGGGCGCCTCGACCATCCCCAGGCATTTTCATCCATCATAGGGGCAAGCCGGAAGATGCTGGCGGTCTTCACCTACTGCGAAGTGATAGCCGCCTCCCGGCAGCCGGTTCTGGTAACCGGCGAGACCGGGACCGGGAAGGAGCTCATCGCCCGGGCGATCCACCAGCTGAGCGGAGTTTCCGGAAGATTCGTCCCGGTGAATGTGGCCGGCCTTGATGACACGATCTTCACCGACACGCTGTTCGGCCACCGCAGAGGGGCGTTCACCGGGGCGAACGAGCCGCGGCGGGGCCTGATTGACTCCGCCGCGGACGGAACCCTGTTCCTGGACGAGATTGGAGACCTTGCGGAGGTTTCCCAGGTGAAGCTTCTCCGCCTCCTCCAGGAAGAGGAATACTACCCGCTAGGTTCGGACGTCCCGAAGAAAAGCACCGCCCGCATTATCGCCGCCACCAATCGCGACCTGCGGGAGGCCGTGGAAGGGAAGACCTTCCGCAACGATCTCTACTACCGGCTCTGCGGCCACCGCGTCGTCCTCCCGCCCCTCCGGGAGCGGCGGGAGGACATCCCCCTCCTCGTGGACCATTTTCTCCGCAAGGCAGCGCACTCTCTCGGCAAAAGGCGTCCCAGCCCTCCTCCGCAGCTCATTCCCCTCCTTTCCGCCCATGCGTTTCCCGGAAACGTCCGGGAGCTGGAAGCCATGGTGTTCGACGCAGTGGCGCGCCATTCCTCCGGGGTCTTGTCCCTGGCAAGCTTCAGGGAGGCCATCGCCCGGGAAGGGGGCGCGGTGTCCGTGCCGAAACCGGACACCACGGGAACGGATGCGCGCCTCCTGCGCTTTTCCCAACGGCTCCCCACCCTGAAGGAGGCGGAGAACCTTCTCCTGCAAGAAGCCATGAAACGCTCCCACGGAAACCAGGGAATCGCCGCCTCTCTCCTGGGAATCACCCGCTCGGCCCTCAACAAACGACTCCGGAAGGGATGCTAGTCCCGTCTTTTCATGAAAAATCCTGTGCCTCATTTCACACCTGTGAAAATCCTCACACAACCGCAAACCCTTTCCCCGCAAGGGTTCAGCCTCCTCTCCCGCAGCGCCCTCCGCTGATTTTTTTACAGGCCCTTTCGGAAAAAGCATGGCGCACAGCGTTCTAAGCTCCTGAAAACAATGACTCTTTGCCCGGCGACGGCTCCGGCATGCTCCCTGCTCTTCCTTGAGCGAAACTATGGTGGAAGATGAGAGCCGTACCACCGTATCCCGTTCGCCGGGAAAAACCACTTTTTCAAGGAGGGAACCATGTCAATGCCACTCGGAGCAGTACGTTTTCTCATGCCCCCCATCTCGCTGATAGGGTGCGGCGCTTCCAAGGCGGTCGGTGACTACCTGAAGACCTACGGGGCGAAAAAGTCCCTGATCGTCACTGATCAGGGACTGGCAAAGATCGGCGTGGCCGACACCATCAAGAAATACATCGAGGGAGCCGGCCTGCAGGCGGTGATTTATCCGGGAGCCGAGCCCAACCCCACCGACAAAAACGTGGCGGACGGCGTCACGGTGTACAAGGACAACGGCTGCGACTCCATCGTATCCCTCGGCGGCGGCAGCTCCCATGACTGCGGCAAGGGTATCGCCATCGTGGCGGTGGGCGGGGGGCGCATCCACGACTACAAGGGCATCGACACCGTAACCAAACCCATGCCCTTCTTCGTCGCCATCAACACCACCGCCGGCACCGGCAGCGAAATGACACCGGCCGCGGTCATCACCAATACCGAAAACAACGTGAAGATGGTTGTCTGGAGCATCAACGTGTCGGCCAACGTGGCCATCAACGACCCGGAGCTGATGGTGGGAATGCCGCCGGCCCTTACGGCGGCCACGGGCATGGACGCCCTCACCCACGCCGTGGAGGCGTACGTCTCCCTGGGCCGCAATCCGAAAGCAGACGCCCTGGCCCTGAAGGCCATCGAGCTCATCGCCACGTACCTGCGCAAGGCCGTGGCCAACGGCAATGACATGGAAGCACGCACCGGCATGGCCTATGCCGAATACCTTGCCGGCGAAGCCTTCTCCAGCGCCGGCCTCGGAATCGCCCACTCCCTGGCCCACCAGCCGGGCAGCTTCATCGGACTGCCCCACGGCGTCTGCAACGCCATTTTCCTCCCCCTGGTCTGCGAGTTCAACATGAACGCCTGCCTGGAACGTTTCGCCGACGTTGCGACGGCACTGGGTGAGGACATCGCCGGCATGACGACGAGAGACGCGGCGCTGACGGCGATCGACGCGATCCGGACACTGTCGGCTGATATCGGCATTCCCTCCGGGCTCAAGGAGCTGGGCATGAAGGAAGACGACATCCCCATGATGGCCGAATGGGCCATGAAGGAAGTCTGCACGCCCACCAATCCGCGGGTCGCGACGGTCAAGGACATGATCGAGATATACAGGAAGGCCATGTAGGGGAGATACGTGCCGCGGCCGGAATCAAACGGCGGCCGGAGAAGGGAACGGAACATCTGCTGTCTGTTCAATCCCCGGAAGATTGCCATTGACGACATTCGGAGGATAGACAGGGAGGCGCTGTAGAAGAGAGGTGAAGCGGGTGCCCCCCGCTTCACCGCGGCCTCCGGCCGGACGGCGAATCCTTTTTCATACCGCGTATGAATGCACTACACTGAAATGATGGAGGAATATCTATGAAGAGACTGCTTGTTCTTGCAGTAATGGGCCTGGTGCTGGGGCGGCCGGACGTGTCCCTGGCCGCGGCGTATGCTCGGGACTATATTCCGCTCCCCCCCGGCACCTCCCTCTTCTGCGCCTACTTCAACCATGTCACCGCCAACAAGCTGTACAGGAACGGCGAGAAGCTGGGGGATGATTTCAACCAGAGCGTGAACGTGGGGCTCCTCAGGTACGTCTACTACGTGAATGCCGGCAAGGCCCTGCTGGGCGACGGCGGCTTGACCATCGACCCCCAGTTCATCGTCCCCTTCCTGGACCTCAGCCTGAGCGGCACCTACGAGGCCCTCAATAACGGCCATGAGTTCTCGACCACCGGCTTCGGAGACCCCATCGTGCTCGCCACCTTCTGGTTCGTCAACGACCCCAAGAACAAGTTCTGGGTCGGCTTCACCCCTTGGCTGACCCTGCCGGTGGGCCAGTACAACAAGAACCGGCTGGCGAGTCCGGGCGGCAACCGCTGGGTGATCAAGCCGGAAATAGGTATTGTGAAAGGATTGGGCGAGAAGGCGTACCTGGACCTGATCCTGGGCGGAGAGTTCTACATGGACAACGACAAGTACATGGGGGACAACAAGCTGGAGCAGGACCCCGCGCTGCAGGCGGAAGCGCACCTCAGCTACGACATTACCAAACAATGGGCCATTTCGCTGGACTACTACTACACCAACGGCGGTGAAACGAAAGTAAACGGCGTAAAGCAGAACGATGCGCAAAGCAACCACGGCCTGGGAGCAACCCTGTTCTTCC
>JAAZOO010000414.1 GCA_012797715.1 Geobacteraceae bacterium
ACCACAGGGAAAAGGAGCGCCATCATGAGTGAAGTGGAAAAATATCTGGCGGCACTGGAGGCGGCGGTCGAGGTGAAAGACAAGGAGGTCATCCTTTTGCTGGAACCCTTTGCCACGCATCTCTACAAGGACATCCATGCCCGGGCCCAAGGCGCTTCCGATGAGGATCGCGCCGCATGGGAAGAGATGCTGCGGCGCATCAAGTATGTCATCGCCGGCATGGCAACGGCGAGCCCCGAGATCTGGTAACGGGTGAAACGGGAAAACTCTTTTCACCGCTTTTCCCGGTGTGCTACACTTGTGGGGCCGCGGACGGTTTTCCCGCGGAACCTCACCCTTCCCGTGTCGGGGATATGCCCATGAAGTACTATCCCATCAATATCGAGATTCGCGGCAGGCTCGTAACGGTCGTCGGCGGAGGCGCCGTTGCGGAGCGCAAGTGCCGGACCCTCCTGGAAGCGGGAGCAAAGGTCAGAGTCATTGCCCCGCACCTGTCCCGGGGGCTGTCGGGGCTGGTAAAGAGGGGAGCGGTTGAGCACCTGGCGCGGGAGTACCGGCCCGGGGATCTTGCCGGATCCTTCCTGGTGTTCGTGGCGACCGGCAATCGCCGGGTAAGCGTGGCCGTGGCCGACGAGGCTGCGGAATGGCGCATTCCCGCCAATATCGCCGACATGCCCGAGCGGAGCAACTTCACCACGCCCTCCTCCGTTGCCAGGGGCGACCTCCTCCTGACCGTATCCACCGGCGGGAAATGTCCCGCTCTTGCCAAGGAGATCCGCGGAGAGCTCGAGGAGCGCTACGGCGAGGAGTACGCCGTGGCGCTCCAGATCCTCGGCGCCGTCCGCGACCGTCTGCTGGCCATGAAAATCGGATGTCACGCCACAAAGGAGATCCTCGATTCTCTCATCTCGTGCGGCCTGCCGTTCCTCTTGCGCAACGGTTCTGCCGATGAGGTGGATCGCCTGCTGCGGGAGGCTGCGGGTCCCGGTTTCAGCCTCGGCGATCTGGGCGTGGAGAACAGGGACATCCCATGAACACCGTCCTTTTTGGGGTGGTCATCGCCCTCTACGGAACGGCGACCCTCCTCTATGCAGGATACTTCGTCCGTTCTGGGGAAACGCTCGGCAAGGCCGCCCGCTGGGTCCTTGCATGGGGATTCGCTCTCCATTGTCTTTTCACCGTGAACCGCTATCTTGCGTCCGGGTATCCTCCCATAACGAGCCCCCACGAGTCGTTCTCCTTTTTCAGTCTGGCCGTGGTCGCCGTCTTTCTCGCATTCCAATGGAAATGCCGCGCCGTGATACTCGGGTCCTTTGTCATGCCGGTGGCCTTTCTCATTCTCCTTGCGTCCGCACTGTTCCCGTCGGCGGTTACTCCTCCCGGTCCGGCACTGAAAAGCGGCTGGCTCGCGATTCATGCCGTCTGCGCTTTCGGGGCCTACGCTGCCTTTGCCGTTGCCTTCTGTGCGGGCGTCATGTACCTGCTCCAGGAGCGGTACCTGAAAAGGAAGGTGCTGGGCGCCCTGTTTCACCGTCTCCCTTCCCTGGACATCCTGGACGACATCAATTTCCGCTGCCTGGCCGCCGGCCTTCCCCTGTTGACGATTGCCATCACCTCCGGAGCCCTGTGGGCGAAGTCCGCCTGGGGAGCCTACTGGAGCTGGGACCCGAAACAGACCTGGTCTCTCATCACCTGGCTTGTGTACGCGGTGCTCCTCCACGGCAGGCTGACCACCGGCTGGCGCGGCAGAAGAGCAGCCATCCTGGCCATCGTCGGTTTCTGCGTAATCCTCTTCACCTTTCTCGGCGTCAACCTCCTGCTGCCGGGACACCACAGCACCAGGTAGCCGGGATTCATGAATATCATTGTCGTGGGACTTTCCCATCATACGGCCCCCCTGGAAATTCGGGAGAAGCTGGCCTTCGATTCGGACGGAATTGAAGCCCCCCTTCGGGAACTGACGTCCCTGCCGGATATCTCGGAGGGGGTTATCGTCTCCACCTGCAACCGTGTCGAGGTGTATGCCGTCACCCGCGACATCGCCGCCGGCATGGCCCTCATCAGGCGCTTTCTCGCAGACCGACACCGTATCCCCTTCTCCGGTCTGGAGAGGTATCTGTACGGGCACCATGGAGAAAATGCCGTCCGCCACGTGTTCCGGGTTGCTGCAAGTCTGGATTCCCTGGTCGTGGGGGAGCCGCAGATCCTGGGACAGATAAAATCGGCGTACAGCTATGCTGCGGAATACGGCGCATCGGGCATTGTCCTGAACCGCCTCCTCCATAAGGCATTCTTCGTTGCCAAGCGTATCCGGACCGAAACCCGCATTGCAACCTCCGCGGTTTCCATCGCCTTTGCCGCAGTGGAGCTGGCAAAGAAGATATTTGATGATCTCTCCGACAAGACCGTTCTCCTGGTGGGGGCAGGGGACATGGGCGAGCTGGCGGCGCGGCATTTCCTCACCGCCGGAGTGCGGGGAGTGATGGTGGCCAACCGCACCTTCGAGAGGGCGGAGCGCTTGGCGGCACAATTCGAGGGGCGGCCGGTGCGCTTCGAGGACCTCTTCGACCACCTGCACAAGGCAGACATCGTCCTGTCCACCACCGGAGCCCCCCATTTCATCATCGGGGCCAGGGACGTGGCGGAGGCGCTTCGCCGCAGGAAACAGCGGCCCGTGTTCTTCATCGACATCGCCGTACCCCGGGACGTGGACCCGGCGGTGAACGAACTGGAGAATGTCTACCTGTACAACACCGACGACCTCCAGGGAGTGGTGGAGTCGAACCTGGAGAAGCGCAGGATGGAGGCGGAGAAAGCGGAGCAGATTGTGGTGGAGGAAGCGGGACGATTCCTCTCCTGGCTTTCCTCCCTGGAGGTGGTCCCGACCATCGTGGCGCTCCGTTCCCGCTTTGAAGAGATCGTGCGGTCTGAGGTGGAGCGGACCCTTTCGGCCTGGAAAGGGGTTTCCCCGGAGCATGAGAAGCGCCTGGACGCCATGACCGCCGCCATGATTTCCAAGCTGCTCCATACCCCCATCAGCGTCCTGAAGCATACCGGCCAGGGGGGGCGCATCGACCTCTACCTGGACGCCCTGCGGAGCCTGTTCGACCTTTCTCCGGAGACACCGGAAGGAGTCGAGGATGGCAGCGGGGAGGGGGAACGTGATGAGTAAAACGGAAAGAGCTGAAACGCTACGGGAAAAAAGGGGATCGGAACCGGGTATGCCCCCCGCTCTCTTCCCCGGGAGAACTCGACGATGACACCGACATCACTGAAAATCGGCACCCGGGGGAGCCCGCTTGCCCTGTGGCAGGCCCGGTGGGTGCGCGACCGGCTCCTTGAGCGGTATCCCCACTGCTCCGTCTCCCTGGTGAAGATAAAGACCTCCGGCGACCGGATCCTTGATGTCCCTCTGGCGCAGGTGGGGGGGAAGGGGCTCTTCGTCAAGGAGATCGAGGAGGAAATGCTCCGGGGAGGAATCGATCTGGCCGTGCACAGCATGAAGGATGTGCCGGCCGAGTTCCCGCCGGGCCTGGGACTCGCCTGCGTTACCCAGAGGGAGGACCCCAGAGACGCTCTCGTCTCCAACGGCACTGCCTTTGCGGATCTCCCCCCAGGTGCCCGGGTCGGCACCAGCGCCCTCCGCCGTCAGGCGCAGTTGCGGGCAATCCGTCCCGACCTGGAGATGGTGGTGATTCGGGGGAACGTGGAGACCCGACTCGGGAAGATGGAGACGGAGAATCTGGACGCAGTGGTGCTGGCCGCTGCCGGTCTGAAGCGTCTCGGCCTCGCCGATCGGGTGACGGAGTACCTGCCGGTGGGGTTGTCGCTCCCCGCCATCGGCCAGGGTGCCCTGGGGATCGAGTGCCGCCAGGAGGATACGGCGGTGCTGGAGGCTATCTCCTTTCTCAACGATCCGGCAACGGCGCGCTGCGTGGGAGCGGAGCGGGCATTCCTCTTGCGGTGCCGGGGAGGGTGCCAGGTCCCCCTTGCGGCTCACGCTGAAATTGCCGGGGACGAACTGCGGCTCTGCGCATTCATCGGCTCCGTGGACGGCAGGAAATCGGTGCGGGGGGAAATTTCCGGCCCGGCACGGCGCTACGAGGAGCTGGGACGGGAGCTTGCCGATACCCTCCTTCATGGGGGGGGGCGGGATATCCTCCGCGACGTGTTGGGTGACGCCCCGGCGGGACCCTGAAAGTCCGGCCGACCGCACGGTGAATAGCATTGATCCCGGATTCGCCGGGTGACGGTAGCCTCCGGTGCCTCCTGCCGGCCTCCTTCTGCTGCGCTACGCGCATTTTGCCGCAGCCGATGAACTCACCCCCAGGTTCGAACGGCATCGGCTGTCGACGCTTCATTTTGCCAAGAGCAACAGCGAATCAGGCCGAGGTGGCTCTCTCCGGACGACTCCGCGTGCCGTTTTCACGTTGATACCAAGGGTGGAAAAGAGTGGATATGAAACGAGAGAAAAATGGATACGTCTACCTCATTGGCGCCGGCCCCGGCGATCCGGGACTGATCACGGTCAAGGGGAGGGAGTGCATCGGCCGGTCCGATGTGATCCTCTACGACTACCTGGCCCATCCGGGTCTGCTGGAATTCGCCCGGCCGGGTGCCGAGCTGATCTATGCCGGAAAGATCGGCGGAGCGCATAACCGGGAACAGGGGCAGATCAACGACATGCTGGTGGAAAAGGCCTCAGCCGGCAAGGTGGTGGCGCGCCTCAAGGGGGGCGACCCCTTCATCTTCGGCAGGGGGGGCGAGGAGTGCGAGGTCCTGGCAGATGCGGGCATACCCTTCGAGGTGGTGCCGGGGGTTACTGCCGGCATCGGGGCCACGGCCTATGCGGGGATTCCCCTCACCCACCGTGACTTTACCACGTCGGTCACCTTTGTCACCGGCCACGAAAGCCCCGGCAAGGAGGTCTCCGGCATTGACTGGCAGAGTCTTGGCCGGGGAAACGGAACCCTCGTTTTCTACATGGGGATGAAAAATCTCCCCCAGATTGCGCAGGATCTCGTCTCCCACGGCAGGCCGCAGGAGACGCCCGTCGCCCTCGTGCGCTGGGGGACGCGGCCGGAGCAGGAGGTGCTGGTTGGAACCCTGGCAGACATCGGGGAGCGGGCGCGTAAGGCCGCCTTCAAGGCGCCGGCCATTACCGTAGTGGGTGACGTGGTCCGTCTCCGGGACAAGCTCCGCTGGTTTGACAGCCGGCCCCTGTTCGGCACGGGGATACTGGTCACCCGCGCAACGGACCAGGCGGGTGTTTTTTCCCGTCTCCTCCAAGGGTATGGCGCCCGTGTCTTTGAATGCCCCACCATCGCCGTGAAGCAGCCGGAAGATTTTTCGGAGCTGGATAAAGCGATCCGAACCGTTGCCGCTTTCGACTGGGTGATCTTCACCTCCGCCAACGGGGTGAATGTCTTTTTCCAACGTCTTCACCATCTGGAGCTTGACAGCCGGGCTCTCGGGCCGTGCCGGGTGGCAGTGGTCGGCCCCAGGACCGGCGAGTCCCTGGCGCCCTACGGCATCAGACCGGACCTGGTCCCGTCGGGCTACCACGCGGAAGGGGTCGTCGAGGCGTTCGGGCGGCTGGAGGTTGGGGGGAAACGTGCCCTGTACCCCAGGGGAGACCGGGCGCGGGATGTGATCGGGCCGGGGCTGCAAAAACTGGGGATGACGGTGGTCGCGCCGGTCGCCTACCGCACCGTCGTGCCCGATTCCCTTCCGCGGGATGCCGTTGAGGCCCTGGAAGAGAGGCGTATCCGCTGTGTCACCTTCACCTCATCCTCGGCAGTCTCAAATCTGGCCGCTCTGGTCGGGGAAAACCGGCTGCTCCATCTCCTGGAGGGGGTGGCTGTCGCATCCATCGGGCCCGTCACCTCGTCCTCCTGCCGCGACCTGGGTCTGCGGGTGGACATCGAGCCCCGCGAGTCCACCATCGAGGCGTTGACCGGCGAGATTGTCCGGTACTTCTCCTTCCGGCGGGAATGAGCCCTTCTTGCGGGGTGGCGGTTTGGTGGTAGACTGTGCACCATGTCAACCGCGCACGAGTCGCCGCTCCCGGTACGTATCGGCCCGAAAAGGAACTGGTTCGACCGGAACTGGAAATGGTTCGTCCCCCTTGCCTGCCTGTGGGGGCTCGCCGTTATGGGAGCATTGTGCCTCTTCGTCGTCTATTTGGCATTCGGAGTGATGAAGACGAGCGATGTCTACCGGGAGGCCCTGGCGCGGGCGAAGGCAAGCCCCGGGGTGGTGCGCTCCCTCGGTGAGCCCCTGCGGGAGGGACTGTTCGTTTCCGGGTCCATCCAGGTGACCGGTCCTTCCGGGAATGCGGAGCTGGCGATTCCCCTCTCCGGTCCCCGAGGAAAGGGGACGATATATCTGGAGGCGCGCAAATCCGCGGGCCGCTGGAACTATTCCCGACTGCTCGTGGAAGTGACTGCCACCGGGGAGAGGATTGACCTTCTCAAGCCGGGAGAGGCGCAGGTGCCGGCGGAACCGGAGTCGCACAAGGGTTCGGATACCGTCATCTGAAACGCGGGAGAGGGACGGCATGCGCCGTTCCCTGGCCGGCAAGGAGAAGCCTCGGCGACGGTCAAAAACCGGTAGTGCGCTCTCTTCGGCATTCAGCCATCACGGATCAAGCGTACGGAAAAGGGGGAGGAAATGTTCTCCCTCTCGGCTTCCCTCCTCCATGATGTTCTTCCACGAGTCCCCCGATCTTCAGATCACAGAAACAGCAGCAGGCTCACAGCCATCACCGCCATGCCGGCAATCAATCCGTATACTGCCAGGTGATGCTCGCCGTATTCCTCGGCGGTCGGAAGGAGCTGGTCGAAGGAGATGAAGACCATGATGCCGGCAACCATGCCGAAGAGGATGCCGAAAACCGTTTCGTTGAAAAAGCTCCTGAGAAGGAAGTATCCGGCAAGCGCGCCCACCGGCTCCGAGATTCCGGACAGAAACGAGTAGCCGAAGGCCTTTCTCCTGCTGCCGGTGGCAAAGTAAATCGGGATGGACACGGCGATCCCTTCGGGGATGTTGTGGATGCCGATGGCCACCGCGATGGCGCCTCCCAGGGATGAGCTCTGGAGAGCGGCGGCAAAGGTGGCGAGGCCTTCGGGGAAGTTGTGGATGCCGATGGCAAGGGCGGACAGCACCCCCATGCGCATCAGTTTCCCGTTCCCCGGAGCGGAACCCATCTCCTCGATGGTGTGCATTTCATGGGGGTTTTCAAAGGAGGGGACCAGCTTGTCGATCAGGGCGATGAGCGCGATGCCGAAGAAGAAGGAGAGCACCGCCAGCCATGACCCCACATAGGTTCCCAGGGGGGCGGAGAGCGCGGTCCGCGCCTTGGCGAGGATCTCCACCAGGGAGACATAGATCATCACTCCGGCGGAAAAACCCAGGGCCACCGCCAGGAAGCGGGTATTGGTCTTGCGGGTGAAAAAGGCGAGCGCGCTGCCGATGCCCGTGGCAAGCCCTGCAAGAGCGGTCATTCCGAAGGCGGCGCCGACGCTTCCCGTATGCATGATGTCTTCTCCTCCCTGCAATTCTGGCTGTCTTGCGCGCCGCTACCATCCCTTGCGCAGAATCTCTGCCACATCCCTGGCGTGGTAGGTGAGGATCAGGTCCGCGCCGGCGCGCTTTAAGGCGATCATTGTCTCCATCACCACCCTCTCTTCGTCTATCCAGCCGTTAAGGGCCGCGGCCTTCACCATGCTGTACTCGCCCGAGACGTTGTACACCGCCAGGGGCAGATTGAACTCGTTCCTCACCTCACGCACGATGTCCAGGTAGGGGAGCCCCGGCTTTACCATGAGGATATCGGCACCCTCCTCCACGTCCATGGACGCCTCCCGGATGGCCTCCAGCCGGTTTGCCGGGTCCATCTGGTAGGACCGGCGGTCGCCGAACCGGGGAGCCGAGTCGGCCGCCTCCCGGAACGGACCGTAGTATCCGGAGGCATACTTCACGGCGTAGCTCATGATGGGGATAGCGGTGAAACCGTTGGAGTCCAGGGCCTCCCGGATGGCGCCGACCCGGCCGTCCATCATGTCCGACGGGGCGACCATGTCCGCGCCGGCGCGGGCATGGGAAAGCGCCTCCTTGCAGAGGAGCTCCAGCGTTGCGTCGTTATCCACATCCCCCCCCCGGATCAGGCCGCAATGGCCGTGAGCCGTATATTCGCACATGCAGACATCGGTGATGACCGCCAGCCCCGGCACGTTCTTCTTGATCTCCCTCACGGCCTCCTGGACAACCCCCGTTTCCTGGAAGGCGCTGCTGCCCACGGCGTCCTTGGTTTCGGGGATTCCGAACAGGAGCACCGCCGGGATCCCCAGCTCATGGACCTGGCCGGCCTCCGCCACGATATTTTCCACCGACTGCTGATGGATTCCGGGCATGGAGGAAATCTCCGTCCGCACTCCCCTGCCGTAGGTGACAAACATGGGGTAGATGAGATCGTCCACGGAGAGGACCGTTTCCCGGACCATCCGTCGAAAAACATCCCTGCCGCGGATACGTCGCGCTCTGTAGGTGGGAAAAAACATGGGACAACCTCCGGTTCTTGTCGCTCTCTCAACCATGACGGAACGTGCCCATGAGGGCGGGCGCCGTCCTGTGCACAGTATACCCGCCTTGTTCCGCAGAGAAAGTCTTTTTTGGTTCCTTCGCGTCTCCTTCGGTACAGTGCCTTCCGCGTACCATGGACTTTCGGGGAGCCGCTTGCAAAATACGTTTCCCTGAATCGACCGCCTCCGCCGGAAACAGGGGGGGATTCCGCC
>JAAZOO010000415.1 GCA_012797715.1 Geobacteraceae bacterium
GCGTAATCTCGTAATCGAAGGGGATGAATTCCTCGATGATGACCTTGTCGGCCGCCCCCCGGGTCCCCGTGACGGCATAGTCCCAGGCGCCGTCGATGTCGGCTTCGGTCCGGACTACGCTCTGCCCCTTGCCGGAAGAGCTCATGGTGGGCTTGACCACGCACGGGAAACCGATCTACAGGACCGCCTTCCTGAATTCACCGGCATCCGAAGCGAAGCGGTACGCCGCGGTGGGGAGCCCGAGCTCTTCGGCGGCCAGCCTGCGGATCCCCTCGCGGTTCATGGTCAGGTTGGTGGCCCGGGCCGTGGGAATGACCGTGAAGCCCTCCTTTTCCAGCTCCATGAGGGTTACGGTGTTGATGGCCTCGATCTCCGGCACGATGTACGTGGGCCGCTCCCGCCGCACCAGCTCCCGCAGCGCCTCTCCATCCAGCATGTTGATCACGTGACTGCGATGTGCCACCTGCATGGCAGGCGCGTCGGCGTAGCGATCGACCGCTATCACCTCCACACCGAATCTCTGTGCTTCGATGGCAACTTCCTTCCCCAACTCCCCGGATCCGAGGAGGAGCATCCGCACTGCGCTCTTTTTCAACGGTGTTCCTATCATGTCCTCTCCTTTTCGCCTGCCGCAAAAGACTGCCTGGTGCCTATCCGGAAACTTCGGATGTGACGCTATTGGTTTCCAATCCGGAAACGATGAATTTTTCGATCTGGCAAGCAACCCGGAAGATTGACGCCGCCAGGGCGGAAAAGGACCGTTTCCGGAGGGAAACTAACTGATTGTGATTTCGAACTGTTCCTGGTGGAAACCGGGCTTGGCGCGGACGGTTATCCTCTTCTTGAATCTCTTTTCCAGGTCCTCCAGGCCGCGCCTCTCCTCATCGTACAGGAGGTCGGCAACCTGGGGATGAACGGTCAGCATGGCCTTGGAACCGTGAACGTCCAGCATCTCGCGGCGCAGCTCCCGGAAGATCTCCTGGCAGACGGTGGTCTTGGACTTGATGTACCCCAGTCCCTCGCAATAGGGGCAGGGCTCGCACATGAGGCGGCCGATGCTTTCCCGGACCCGCTTCCGCGTCATCTCCACCAGCCCCAGCTCCGACATCTTCAGGATGTTGGTCTTGGACTTGTCCGCCTTCAGCGCCTCTTCCAGGGCCGTAAAGACCTTCTCCCGGTTCACCTCCTTCTCCATGTCGATGAAGTCGATGATGATGATGCCGCCGATATTGCGCAGCCGCAACTGGTAGGCAATCTCCTTCACCGCCTCCAGGTTGGTCTTCAGGATGGTGTCCTCCAGGTTGTGCTTTCCCACGTAGCGGCCCGTGTTCACGTCCACGGCCGTCAGCGCCTCGGTCTGCTCGATGATGATGTACCCGCCGGACTTGAGCCAGACCTTGCGCCCCAAGGCGCGGCTGATCTCCACCTCGAGCCCGAAGTGATCGAAGATGGGCTCGTTCTCCTCGTACAGCTCGATGGAGTACTTGATTTTGGGCATGAAGGTGCTGATGAACTGGACGATCTTGTCGTATTCGGGCTTGGCGTCGACCACGATCCGGTCCACGTCCTCGCTGAGGATGTCGCGGACGACCTTCTGGGTGACATCCAGGTCCGAGTGGATGAGGCACGGCGCGTGGGCCTTCTCGTTTTTCTTGACGATCTCCTCCCAAAGCTTTGTCAGGTACTGCATGTCCGTCAGGAGATCCTCTTCGCTCTTCCCTTCGGAAACGGTCCGGATGATGAAGCCGCCGGAAGACGGTTTTATCCTCTCCACGATATCCTTGAGACGTTCCCGCTCCGTCTCGTTTTCAATGCGACGGGACACGCCCACATGGTCCACGGTCGGCATGTAGACGAGATGGCGGCCCGGCAGCGAGATATGGGAGGTGATCCTGGCGCCCTTGGTGCCGATGGGCTCCTTGGAAACCTGCACCAGAATTTCCTGCCCTTCCTGGAGCAGCTCCTCGATGGGGTGCAGGGGGCTCAGTCCCTGGGCCTGTCCTTCCCCTTCCCCCCCGTTTTCCTTCTTGTCGTTTCCGTCCATGAAGGTCTCGTAGTCCTCGATCGCTTCAAACACATCGGCCACGTAGAGAAAGGCCGCCTTCTCCATGCCGATATCCACAAAGGCAGCCTGCATGCCGGGGAGGACACGGATGACCCGCCCTTTGTAGATGTTCCCCACAATTCCCTTGACCCGGCTTCTCTCGATATAGAGTTCGGCAATGGTGCCGTTCTCGATAAGGGCAATCCGGGTCTCATGGGACGTGGTATTGATTACCAGTTCGTTTGCCATGCCGACCTCTTTCTTACAGGTGTATCTCTAGGAAATGGGATAGTCTGTCTGAATGAATTTGGTAAGCTTAACCGCAATTAATCGCCAGCGCAACCTTTTGACGAGCCCTCGGGCGCGGTTTCCCTGAAACGTACCGACAGCTTCTCGATCCGCAAGCCCGTAAGGGCATCTTCCGGAACACCGGTGATTGCCGCGGCAAACTCGACCGGCTTTCCACGCCTGACCAGCATTTCCAGGGTGTTCCCGGAAACGGTGAGCTCCAGGAGTTCCCGCCGCAGATCGATTTCAACGCTTCTTCCCTTTTTCGCCCTGCCGTGGGGGAACGTCTCCAGGCGGAGAAAAGCCTCTGCCTTTTCCCGCAGGCCGGACGCCGCGTTGTCGGGCAGGGTCACCCGATAGCGGGTGGCATCCAGGATAACGGACAGGGACGGGCTTTTCAGAGGGATTTCAACGGCATCCAACACCTCCATCCCCTCCGGAAGGACCCTGTTCAGGGATTCAAGGACACGCCGCGCGCCGAAACCGGGCGCAATTTCCATATCGAAATACTCCGCCCACGATTCCACACCCACGGAAAGGGCCGTGGCAAAAGAGAATTTGGGGTGGGGGTGGAAACCGAGCGAATAGCGGATGGGAATCGCCGCCCGCCGCACGGCCCTCGTGAAAAGATGGATCAGCTCCAGGTGGCTCAATAGGCTCATGGTGCCGGTTTTGGTAAAACGGAGCCGAATCCGGACGGCGCCTTCTTCCGGCACTTCGTGTGCATGGGGCCGGAGCACGCTCCGGACAGAGGCGATACGACTTCCAAAATCTTCGGGCCGATAGGTCAGGGGCCTGACCCGGGAGAGATCGCACACGCCGCATCCGGTGCAGGAACCTCCTCGGCAATCGGAAGTGGGGAGTTCCCGGCGAGACTTTTCCTCTTCCAGCAGCAGGAACTCACGGCTGACCCCGCTGTCCAGGCGGTCCCAGGGAAGGATTTCGTCGAAGCCCCTTTCCCTGAGATAGAATTCCGGGTCAATCCCGGCATCGGCGAAGGCCTTCTCCCAGGCACGGAAATCGTGATGTTCACCCCATCCGTCAAAGCGGCACCCCAGGTCCCGCGCCTTCAGAAGGACACGTGACAAGCGGCGATCCCCCCGCGCAAAGACACCTTCAAGAAACGACAAGTGGGCATCGTGCCACTTGAATGCAAGCTTCCTTTTTTTCAGCTCCCCCCGCAGAAAGCGCTGCTTGTCCAGAATCTCTTCGCGTCCAATCTGGCGTCGCCACTGGAACGGGGTGTGTGGCTTGGGAACGAAACTGCCCACGGACACCGTCACGTCCCCCCCATGACCGGTACCCCTCCCGGCACGCTTGACCTGGGCGCCGAGCTCGGCGATGCCGAGGACGTCATCCATAGTCTCCGTAGGAAGCCCTATCATGAAATAGAGCTTGATGACCCGCCAGCCCGCGCAATAGGCGTCACGGGCATTTTGAATCAGGTCCTCTTCGGTGATGCCCTTGTTGATCACCCTCCGCAGGCGCTCGCTCCCCGCCTCGGGGGCAAGTGTGAAGCCGGTTTTGCGCACCTTCACAATCTCGTCCACCAGGTCACGGGTAAGGCTCCCCACACGCAGGGAGGGGAAGGAGATCGCAACCCGCTCCTTGGCGTATCGTGCCATCAACTCCCGGAGAAGCTCGGTAATACACCCGTAGTCGGCCGATGAAAGGGAGAGGAGCGACACCTCCTCATACCCGGTGTGCTTCAGGACCTCGTCTATCTTTGCCAGAACGGTTTCCGGGGATCGTTCCCGGACGGGCCGATAGATATACCCCGCCTGGCAGAAGCGGCATCCCCGCGTGCAGCCGCGCGCTATCTCCATGCTGACCCGGTCGTGGACCGTTTTCAGAAAGGGCACGACGGGCGCCGTGGGATAGGAAAGCCCATCCAGGTCCGGCGCTATCCTGCGCACCACCTTTTCGTATCCGGGCTCCAGGGGGGTAATAGCGGCGATTTTTCCGTCTGTAGCGTAGGAGACCGCAAAAAAAGACGGGACATAGACCCCTTCTACGGCGGAAAGACGCTTGAGGAGGTCTTTCTTTGTCCCCCGTTCCCTTTTCCAGGCCCGGAACACCTCGGCAATCTCCAGGACAGCCTCTTCACCGTCACCGAAGAGGAATGCATCGAAAAAATCCGCAAGGGGTTCCGGATTGCCGGCGCAGGGGCCGCCTCCGAGCACCAGAGGGAAGTCCTCCCCCCGTTCCGTGGAGAGGACGGGAATACCGGAGAGTTCGAGCATGTTCAGGATATTGGTGCCCGACAACTCGTACTGGAGGGTGAATCCGACGATGTCGGCCCGGGCCAAGGGCGTGCCGCTTTCCAGGGTGCAGAGA
>JAAZOO010000416.1 GCA_012797715.1 Geobacteraceae bacterium
CTCTTAGCGAAATTGAGCGGCCACAGCCGATACTGTCCGAACCCGAAGGGTGAGTGTATCGGCTGTAGTGAAATGAGCTTAGAGCAGCACAAAGACGGCAATCGGAGAGAACGAAGGATGCCTCCAACTGCCGAATCTAGGATCATTGGACCGGGAAATTGAAATACGTATCGGGAAACGGCTCGCCCTTGAGCGTGAAGTGCCACCACTCCTGGGCATAGGGCTGGAAACCATGCTTTTTCATCAGCGTCTGCAGGAGCAACCGGTGCGCGCGGGACCCTGGTCCGACGTTCTGATAATCCGGCCACGAGCGGTGTCCGAAGAAGTCGAAGCTGCTGCCCATGTCCAGTTCCGCGTTCCTGTCCCCCCCTTTCAGGGAAACAAGGGTCAGGTCAACCGTGCTCCCCCGGCTGTGGCTTGATTTGGCCGCGATATAGCCTTCGCTGAACAGGTTTTTCTTGTCCACATCGGGATAGAATTCCGTCTTCATCCGGGTATCTGACAGATCAGAGGCCCAGCGGACAAACCGGTCGACAGCCATCTGGGGTCGGTAGCAGTCGAAGACCTTGACACCCAGACCGAAGGGCTCGAGCTCCTCCTGGACCTTTTTTAAGGCCTGCGCCGCTTCCTTTGTCAGGATGCACCGCTCCTTCACATACCCGTCAATGGGCTCACCGACGAAATTATGGGAGCCGGCGTAGCGCATTTCGAGGACAAGGCCGGGAATGGATTCCTCCGCATAGACAAATCCTTCGGGGATGGAAGCCTTCCGCGCCTCCGCAGCGGCCGGAACAGCCGGGATGATGACAAGAAGGACAATATATGCCTGGATCAAGATTGCGCGAAGTTTCAAAGTCAGTCCCTCCCATAACGATGCCCGATGAGATCCGGCTCGACCTTCGGGCACCATAGAATGAAACAGCCTCCGGTACGTTGTATCAGACTGGGCTGCCCATGCCAAGAAAAACTCGTAATTCGCCGATTGATACCGTTCCGGCGGGAAATGCGCATTGAGAGGCAAACGAGATGGGTACAAGAAAGCAGGGGCGGTGGAGAAGACTGTGTTGCCTAAAAAACAGGCTTCGATATTTCGTTTTTGAGGAGGTTTTCCCGGCTCGGCCATGGTGAGGCCTTCTATGTAGTGCAAAACCCGTGAAAGAGAATATTCGGCCCGTTTCTGCGAAAATTCGCTTTATGGAATGTCCGCCGTGGCGTCTCCAGAACCTTTTTTGCCCATGACAACCAGATACCGGTCATCACCGGTGACCGGAAGCTTGCGATGGAAGCAATGGAGGATCCTGACACCGACAGCGTCAAGCGCCCGTGATGCCGCGGCGGCCTCACCTTCCCCTCCCTTCCCTTTCATGGCAATGATCCGGCCGGATCCCTTCAGGAGGGGGAGCGCCAGCGAGACGAAACAGGGAAGATCTGAAAACGCCCTGGAGACGATGTAATCGAAACGCACGTCGTGGTTCTTCACCAGATCCTCTCCCCTGGCATGGAGGGCGGTAAAGTCGTGGAGCTTCAGAAGCCGAGCCGCATGGCGCTGGAACAGGATCTTTTTCTCAACGGCGTCAACCGACACGACAGAGAGTCGTGGAAGCATGATCTTGAGGGGAATTGCCGGAAAACCGCCGCCGGAGCCGAGGTCCAGCAGGGATCCGGTTTTCTTGAGGATGCCGATAAGGGTGAGGGAGTCGGCAAAGTGCTTTACGATGATATCCCGGTCATCCCTGATGGCGGTCAGATTGATCTTCCGGTTCCACTTCTTCAGCTCGTCCGCGAAAACGCCGAAATGTTCCAGCTGGTTGGAGTCAAGGCTGAGACCCAACTCCTCCGTGCAGCGGATGAGGAGTTCCAAAGCATCACGGTTCATTTCCCCTTCCCCGCCTTGATCGCCACCGAGAGGATGGAGACGGCCGCCGGGGTTACGCCCTGAATCCTGGAAGCCTGGCCGATGGTATCGGGACGGAACCTGATCAGCTTTTCCCTGACTTCAGCTGAAAGGCCCGGAAGTGCCCGGTAATCGAAATCGTCCGGAATCCTCGCTGATTCCAGCTTGGAAGCACGCTCAATCTGCTGCAGTTGCCGGTCGATGTAACCCTGATACTTGATCTGGATCTCCACCTGCTCCTTGACCGCCGAAGGCAAATGGCGACACACCTCGTCCACTTTTTCCAGATCCGCATAGGTGAATTCGGGCCGGCGCAGCATCTGTTCGTAGCTGACGGCGTTCTTCAGATCCGCCAGGCCGTACTCATCCAGAAAGGACCGATCCGTTTCCGAGGGAACAAGCCGCTCAGTTTTCAGGCGTTCCAGTTCCGCGCCAATCATCTCTTTCTTCTCGAGGAACCTTTGATAGTCGCTTTCCGGAACAAGGCCTACCGCATACCCCTTTTCCCGCAGCCTGAGGTCCGCGTTGTCTTCGCGGAGCAGGAGGCGGTACTCGGCACGGGAGGTGAACATCCGGTAGGGCTCCCTCGTTCCCAGGGTGACCAGGTCGTCGATGAGCACCCCGATGTAGGCATCGCCTCGGCCGAGAACCAGCGGCTCCTTCCCCTTCACCCGAAGGGCGGCGTTGATCCCCGCCATGAGCCCCTGTGCCGACGCCTCCTCGTACCCGGAGGTGCCGTTGATCTGGCCCGCGTGGTACAGGTTCCGGACCGGCTTGGTTTCCAGGGAGGCATGGATCTGGATCGGATCCACGTAGTCGTATTCGATGGCATAGGCGGGACGCATGATCTCCACCTGCTCCAGCCCTTCGATGGAACGGTACAGGGCGAACTGCACGTCGATGGGGAGCGAGGTGGAGAGGCCGCTGGGGTAGATCTCGATCGTATCGGCCCCCTCGGGTTCGAGAAACGACTGGTGGCGCTCCTTTTCCGGAAAGCGGACCACCTTGTCCTCGATGGATGGGCAGTAGCGCGGACCAACCCCTTCAATGACTCCGCCGTACAGCGGCGACCGGTCGAGGTTCGCGCGAATGATCTCGTGCGTACGCTCGTTCGTGTAAACGATATGGCACGGCAACTGGGGGCGGTCGATTCTGTCGGTGGAGAAGGAAAACGGAATGGGCGGGGTATCGCCGTACTGCACCTCGAGTCTGCCGAAGTCGATGGTTTTCCCGTCGAGACGGGCCGGCGTCCCCGTCTTGAGCCTGCCCACTTCAAATTCCAGTTTCCTGAGAGAATCGGAAAGACCCACTGCCGGCAGGTCCCCTGCGCGGCCGCCGGCAAAACTGGTAAGCCCCACATGAATCAGGCCGCGGAGAAAGGTGCCCGTTGTGAGAATAACGGTTTTTCCCAGAAACCGGACACCGACCCTGGTATCGACACCCAGGACCGCACCGTCTTCCACATGGAGGCCCACCACCTCGGCCTGCTTCATGGAAAGGTTTTTCTGGTTTTCCAGAACGCGCTTCATGCGGGCGCGGTACAGCTGCTTGTCGGCCTGGGCGCGGGAAGCGCGGACAGCCGGGCCCTTCCTGGTGTTCAGGGTGCGAAACTGGATTCCGGTCTCGTCGATGGCCTTGGCCATCTCGCCGCCAAGGGCGTCAATCTCGCGCACCAGGTGACCCTTGGCCAGTCCGCCGATGGAGGGATTGCAGGACATGAGGGCAATGGCGTCGAGATTGATGGACAAGAGGAGTGTATCGCAACCCATGCGCGCGCCCGCAAGTGCGGCCTCGCACCCGGCATGTCCCGCACCCACCACAATGATGTCGTACCGCTTCTCATAGACAATCACTGCACCTGACCTCAACCTTTCATCGTAACGTGAAACAGCCTTTTTCTCCGCCGGATTCCCTTGAGTATCCGGGAAGGAAAAAACCGGAAACACCTTTCCACCTCTTACGTCGATGCCGCAAAGCGGCTTGCACAATGCTGCTACGGGTTATGTTCCACGTGGAACAGTCGCTACTTCCCGATGCAGAACCGTGCGAATATCTGATCCAGGATTTCATCGGGCGTCGTCTCACCGGTAACCTCGCCGAGGGCATGCAATGCCTCGCGCAGCTCCATCGCCGACAGCTCCAGGGGATGCCGGTCGCCGTATGTCCGGAGGAATGCAGCCAGGTACCCCTTCGCCTTTTCCAGGGCATCCCGGTGCCGCACCTGGGACAGGGCGGTGAACTCCCTGCCGTCCAGCGCGCCGCCCCGTATGAAGATAGAGAAGATCGCCTCGCGCAGCCGGTCGATACCCTCCCCGCTTCGGGCAGATATGGTAACGCAGTCCACTGCAGCCAATTCCTCGGGGAGTTCCAGCACCACGGGAAGGTCGGACTTGTTCCGTACCGGAATAACCGTTCGCCCGCGCACTGCCTCCAGTATCAATCTGTCTTCAGTATCAAAAGGCCTGGAGGCGTCCATGACAAAGAGTATGAGGTCCGCCAGGGGAATCTTTTCAAGGGTGCGCCGCATTCCCTCCTGCTCGATCTCGTCCTCCGTGTCGCGAATCCCCGCGGTATCCAGCAGGGTAACCGGAAGCCCCTTGATATTGATGACTTCCTCGATGATATCTCTGGTGGTCCCCGGCACCGAGGTGACAATGGCCCGCTTTTCGCGGAGCAGGGTGTTCAGCAGGCTGGATTTGCCGACGTTGGGCTTGCCCGCGATGAGCACGGACACCCCCTCCTGGATAACCTTTCCCTCGTTGAACCCTTTA
>JAAZOO010000033.1 GCA_012797715.1 Geobacteraceae bacterium
ATTCCAGGTTCAATCTCATCCCGGGGTACCCTGGACGAATTGAGCCTTGGCCGGTGCCTCTTCTTTGAAGACATCATGCAGGCAATGGCAGACCTGCGAAACGGCTCCTGCCGGATGGCGCTAGTCGCCTGCGTCGATTCTCTGTGCGAAACCACGGTTCTGGACCGGCTCTGTGAGGCGGGCCGACTCAAGAGTGGAACCAATCCGATGGGACTTGTCGCCGGCGAAGCGGCGGGGGCGGTGCTGCTTGAGCTGGAATCGCACGCCGGAAGGCGCAAAGCGCCCCTATACGCCTTCATCAGCGCCTGGGGGAGAGGGCGGGAAGCCGAACCCTGGACCCCGGAGACACGATCCTCGGCAACGGGATTATCAAGCGCATTTCTCGAAGCGTTTACCCGACTTCCGAAAAAAGGCGCGGAGATTGACCTGGTGGTTGCCGACCTGAACGGCGAAAATATACGTGCCTGTGAATGGGGAACTGCCGTTGGCAGGATATTTCCAATAGGCGGCAAGGAGCGGGAGTTGAAACACCCCGCCGACTGTGTCGGAGATTGCGGCGCCGCAATGGGTTCGGTCCTCATCGCGACAGCCGTGGATCTCATGTCCGGCATGTCGGCGCCCCTTGCTAGCGCGGTTTCCACTTCAGACGAACAGGGCGCCCGGCGCATCCTCTGTCTCGAACAAGGTGATGAAGCCGGCAGGGATGCCGTCAGACGCGTTGCAACGGGTGTGGACCGCTCAATCCTCCCCTCTGTTGTCGAACAGCACGTTGACGAGGCAAACTCTCTCTGGATGGTCCGAAATCATCTAATATCGGCGCCACACTGGGGGATACGGGACCTGGAGCGGCACGACGCGCGGCTCGAAGCCCATCTCCACGGACTCAGGCTGGCCGGAGAAGCCGGTTGGGAGCTGTGCAGCGGGCTGCTGGAATCAAACTATCCGGAGGATATGTTCGCACCCGCGGTACTGGCGTTTGAAAAAGGTGCGGATGACCGAGTCCGAGAGGTGCTGGCTGCTGTACGGCAAGACAAGAAAAAGGCCCGCACCGTCATCTCCGCGCTCGGCTGGCTGACGTACGAACAGGCTGAGCCGCACATCGGAAACTTCCTGGCTTCCGAATCGGGGTTTCACCGCTACATCGGCATCGCCGCGAGCGCCCTCCATCGCAGGGATACCGGGGATTGGCTGGATGCGGCCCTCGACGATGACGACCAGCTACTCAAAGCACGGGCGCTTCGGGCTGTCGGTGAATTGGGCGGGCGCGAAGGAAAGTTGACTTCCAAGATTCGGGAGTACCTGAACGCAGACAATGAAGAGGTCCGTTTTTCAGCGGCATGGTCCGCGGCTCTCATCGGCGATGAAGAAGCGACGGAGGTCCTGAAGTCTTTTGTGATTCCGGTATCCCGCTGCCGGGAATCAGCCCTGAACGTGGTCGTGCGTCGTATGGAGCCCGCACGCGCGATTGCCTGGCTGAAAGAACTCTCTTCCGGCCGTGCGACAATCCGCTTGGCGGTTGTCGGCGCCGGTATTCTGGGCGACCCGGTTCTGGTCCCATGGCTCCTGGAACAGATGAAGTCTACGGAGCTTTCCCGTGCGGCCGGTGAGGCATTCACCTTGATCACCGGAGTGGACATCGAGCTTGAAGGGATGAAAGGCTTTCGACCTGAAGGCTTTGATACCGGACCGAGCGACGACCCTGATGACTACAGTGTGATGATGGATGCAGATGCCAATCTGCCCTGGCCGGATCCGGATCCCATCTGGAAATGGTGGAACTTGAATGCGAAGCGATTTCCATGCGGCGAACGACATTTTTTGGGGTGCAGGGTGTCAGGGGAACATCTGCGGCAGGTCCTTCGAACCGGCTGCCAGCGTCAACGGGCCGCCGCCGCCCTGGAGCTGGCAATCCTGGAACCGGGACGGCCGCTCTTCGAAGTCAAGGCGCCGGGTTTCAGGCAGTTGGAAAAACTGAAGCACACGGGATGATGGAATTTCAGGCAAGTCCGTAGTCAGGAGCGCCCCGTACATACATGGAACTCATCAACAACACACCTTATCCCTCCCTTTGTTTCCACGCGCGGGACCAGCACGGTCAACCTTCCCATGTCCTGGTCATGCGCGCCACCTATGACATCAACGCAGACGGCACGCTCGAGCTCTCCGGCAACCAGGCGCCGCTGGTCCTGACCGACGAGTATTACGGCGAACCGAACAGGAGCAGCGTCAGGCAGGAAAGCGACCTGGTCCCTTACAAGCCCAGGTGCGACGTCATCGTGAATGCGACCGCCCAGGCGCCGGAGGGAAGACCGGCGCTCGGCTTCATGGTCGGAGTCCGAATAAACGGCCATTCCGGGGAGGGGGGCGAGCCGGGCCCGGTTATCCTGGAGAAAAGGCTGGTGGTGACCGGACCGCGCCGCTGGGAAAAGGGGCGGATGGGAGGGTGGAAGCTCAGGCCGCCGACCGAGCCGGTTGCGTCATTGCCGCTTCGCTACGAGTATGCCTATGGCGGGGAATGCAGGGTCAACCGGGACGACCCCGACGGCCAATGGATCGACGCGGCGCATCACCTGACCGAAGAGCAGCGCGCCACCCATCCCGACGGCCGCGATGCGGCCCCGCTTGCCCACGCGGTATGCGAAGACAACCCGCTCGGGAAGGGATTTGTTGAGGAGTGGTTTCTGAAGGCCGGGAAGCTGAAGACGTTTCCTGCCCCCCAGATCGACGCTCCGGAAAATCCGGTGACCGAACTCTGCAAGCGCTACCCGCCGCAAGGTTTCGGTATCGTCACCAAGGCCTGGCGGCAGCGCCTGCGACTGGCCGGGACCTATGACGGCGAATGGCTCGAAACGCGCCGGCCGGATCTGCCAAAGGATTTCGACGCGGCATTCTGGAACGGCGCCCACCCGGATATGCAGACGCCCCATCTGGCAGGCAATGAGGAAGTCACGCTTACCAACCTCACCCCCGAAGGCTTCCTGAAGTTCAG
>JAAZOO010000417.1 GCA_012797715.1 Geobacteraceae bacterium
CTCATTGCCGGCACCCTGCGTCCGGGACCCGTCTTGGTGGATCTGCCGAGCGACGTTCTGGGAAGCAGGATTCGCGCGACTATCCCGGAGAACGTCACGCGCCGCGGCTACCGGGAAAAGGTAGCCGTAAACCTCAAGCAGTTGAAGAAGGCGGCGGATATCATCAACAAGGCCAAGATGCCCCTCATCTATGCGGGAGGCGGCATCGTCCTATCCGGCGGGACGGAAGAACTCCGTGCCCTGGCGGAAAAGGGAAATATTCCGGTGACCAACACCCTGATGGCCATCGGCGTGATGGATCCCTCCTCTCCCCTTGCCCTGGGAATGCTCGGCATGTACGGGGCCTGGCACTGCAACAGGGCGGTGCACGACTGCGACTGCCTGATAGCCGTCGGCGCACGCTTTGACGACCGTGTCACGGGCAAGGTGGACGGGTTCGCCAGGAACGCCCGCATTATCCATATCGATATCGACCCGGCCAGCATCCGCAAGGTGGTGAACGTGGAGCTTCCCATTGTGGGGGATGCGAAAGAGGCGATGGCCCTGCTGTGCCAACTGGTGGAGCCGCGGGATCGGAGCGGATGGCTGTCCCGGATCCGGGAGTGGGAAAACGAGGCCCCCCTGCCCCGTCCGGAGCGTGACCATCTAGCGCCCCACGAGATCATGGAGGCTATCCGGGACAGTGCGGGACCAAATCCCATTGTCGCGTCGGACGTGGGCCTGTCCCAGATGTGGACGGCCAACTACCTTCCCTTTACCGCACCCCGGGGATATATCACCAGCGGGGGGCTCGGCACCATGGGGTACGCGCTTCCCGCAGCCATGGGGGCCGCAATCGGCAATCCGGGGCGGACGGTCTTCGCCGTGTGCGGCGACGGCGCTTTCCAGATGAACGTGCAGGAGCTGGCAACCTGCTCCTACTACAAGATTCCCGTGAAGACGGTGGTGATGAACAACGGCAAGCTGGGAATGGTGCGGCAGTTCCAGAGGGTTTTCATGAAGAAGCGCTACGCATCCACCGACCTGGGAAAGCATGTTGATTTCTGTACCGTGGCGCGGGGGTTCGGTGTCGAGGCGATACGCGTGCAGCGCAAGGAAGAGTTGGGGAAGGCATTGAAGAAGGCCCTGTCTCTGCCCGGTCCGGTGGTGGTTGATGTGGAGACGGATCCGGACACCTACTGCTTCCCCATGGTGCCCCCCGGCAAAATGTCGGTGGAGGCCATCTTCTCCCCCGATGAGTGGGAGGGGTGAGAGAAGAGGGGGGACCGCGGCGCAGAAGCTCCGTGGTCACCCGTTTTTCAGAGTACTGCTCCCGTGGCATGCAGCCGAGGGAAAACCACTCCCCCCCCGGTCCCCCTGGGAAGGGGGGACCGGGGGGGGAGACTCGAAAGAAGAAGCGTTCCAGAGAACTAGAGTATTTCCACCAGTTCCATGTCGAAGGTGACATCCTCCCCCGCCAGGGGGTGATTGGCGTCGAAGGTGATTTCCTCGTCGTTCACCTCCACCACCACCACCGCCAGTTCCTCATTGTCCTGATTGACGAGCACTATCTCGTCATCCACCGCGGGATTCAGGTCCTCGGGCAGATCGCTCCGCGGGATGGAGAATACCTTCTCCAGGTCGTATTCTCCGAACGCATCCTCTGCCGGTATGATCACCTTTTTCGTTTCGCCCACCGCCATGCCCACGAGGGCTTCTTCCAGCGGGGCAAGGAATTCTCCCGCTCCGATGGTGATCTCCCTCGGTCCTCCCCCGCAGCAGCATTCGCCGGACCCGCATTCCTCCTGTTCATGGGTGGAGTCGAAGACCGTTCCGTCCTCGAGCATCCCGGTGTAGTTGATTTTGACCGTGTCGCCTTTTCGTGCCTGTGCCATTCCTGTACCTTTCTCTTTTCTCCAGCATAATGTGTCAGTCTCCGGGAGACTGCTGATGGTTCAGGGTACGGGCGGAAGGGGAGATGAGTCAATCAAAATCGTCAGTCACCGGAGTATCATCACGGCGTGACCATTTTCGAGGCAGGGATGCATGTGCGGAAACCATTGCCGGCGGCCGTTTCCCGGAACGGTGTCTAATTTGCGGGCAGATAAAGTATTTTTGCCGTTATTTGTTGCAGGCAACCCTGTTTTCTGCGATAGTGTGGCCGCTTTTTGTGCAGACATTCTTATTCCCCGTAAGGAGTTCTCTATGCCCAGACGAGACGATCTGAAGAAGGTTCTGATTATCGGCTCCGGGCCGATTGTTATCGGTCAGGCCTGCGAGTTCGACTATTCCGGCACCCAGGCCTGCAAGGCGCTGCGCGGGCTCGGCTACGAAATCCTGCTGGTCAACTCCAATCCGGCCACCATCATGACCGACCCGGGCATGGCCGACACCACCTACATCGAACCGCTCACCGTGGAGGCTCTGACCGAGATCATCAGGAAAGAGCGCCCCGACGCCCTTCTCCCCAACCTTGGGGGACAGACCGGACTCAACCTCTCCACGGCTCTGGCCAGGGCAGGAGTGCTGGATGAGTACGGGGTTCGGGTCATCGGCGTCAACCTGGACGCCATTGAGCGGGGGGAGGACCGCCAGACCTTCAAGGACACCATGGCCCGCCTGGGTATCGAGACGCCCCGCAGCGCCATCGCCAACAGTCTGGAGGAGGCGCGCGGGGTGATCCGCGACATCGGCTTCCCGGTGGTGATACGCCCCGCCTATACCATGGGCGGGACCGGCGGCGGTTTTGCCTACAACATGGACGAATTCGAGGCCCTGGTGAGCCGCGGCCTTTCCGCGAGCATGGTGGGCCAGGTGCTGGTGGAAGAGTCGGTACTGGGGTGGGAGGAGCTGGAGCTGGAGGTGGTGCGGGACGCAAAGGGTCAGAAGATCACCGTCTGCTTCATCGAAAATGTGGACGCCATGGGTGTCCACACCGGCGACTCGTACTGCACCGCGCCCATGCTCACCATCTCCCCGGAACTCCAGGAGCGCCTGCAGCGGTACTCCTACGCCATCGTGGACGCCATCGAGGTGATCGGAGGCACCAACGTCCAGTTCGCCCATGACCCGAAAAGCGGACGGGTGGTGGTCATCGAGATCAATCCCCGCACCTCCCGCTCCTCGGCCCTCGCCTCCAAGGCCACCGGTTTTCCCATCGCGCTTGTTTCCTCCATGCTGGCTGCCGGACTGACCCTGGACGAGATCCCCTACTGGCGCGACGGCACCCTGGACAGGTACACCCCGTCCGGCGACTACGTGGTGGTGAAGTTCGCCCGCTGGGCCTTCGAGAAGTTCAAGGGGGTCGAAGACCGCCTCGGCACCCAGATGCGGGCCGTGGGCGAGGTGATGAGCATCGGGAAGAACTACAAGGAGGCGTTGCAGAAGGCGATCCGCTCCCTGGAAATCGGCCGCAGCGGCCTGGGCTTCGCCCGCGACTTCCATGCCCGGCCCCTCCCGGAACTGATGGAAATGCTGGCAGAGCCCAGCAGCGAACGCCAGTTCATCCTGTACGAGGCCCTGCGCAAGGGGGCTGAGGTTGAGACGCTCTATCGCCTCACCCACATCAAGCCCTGGTTCCTTACCCAGATGAAGGAACTGGTGGAACTGGAGGAGCAGATCCTGGAGCACCGGGGGCAGCTTCCCCCGGACGATCTGCTGGTGCGGGCCAAGAAGGACGGATTCGCCGACAAGTACCTTGCCGCGCTCCTGGGCGTCACGGAAACGGCGATCCGCGAGCGGAGAACCTCCCTCGGCGTGGTGGAGGCATGGGAGCCGGTTCCGGTGAGTGGCGTTCAAAATGCGGCATACTATTTTTCAACATACAATGCACCCGATAAAGTGGAAGCGAAGGACGGGAAGAAGATTATGGTGCTGGGC
>JAAZOO010000418.1 GCA_012797715.1 Geobacteraceae bacterium
AGTTGGAGGCATCCTTCGTTCTCTCCGATTGCCGTCTTTGTGCTGCTCTACGCTCATTTCACTACAGCCGATACACTCACCCTTGGGGTTCGGACAGTATCGGCTGTGGCCGCTCCATTTCGCTAAGAGCAGCAACGAAATGCGACAGAGTCGCTCTCTGCGGATACCTCCAACTGCCGTTTTTAGGATTATTTCACATGAGCATGGTTTGCAGGCAGTTGCTCAGGGTTATTTCCCGGCAATAATGCAGTAGAAGCCCGCCTCGTCCGTATATTTCTCGATACTGAGATTTGCCTGACGGAACAGGGCGCGCATGCCTGCTTCGTCGGGCAGATGGTCGTGCATGACGGCATGGCATCGTTCGT
This sequence comes from Geobacteraceae bacterium, assembly GCA_012797715.1. GTDB lineage: Bacteria > Desulfobacterota > Desulfuromonadia > Geobacterales > Geobacteraceae > RPRC01. The sequence goes on from JAAZOO010000418.1 coordinate 366, forward strand.
GATGCCTGTTGATCCCGTCAGACGAGTCGAAGTGCGACACCACGAATACGCCTCCCGGCTTAAGAGTGCGGGCCAGGGCCGTCACCGCTCTTACCTTGTCCTGAAAATGGGGGAAGCACGAGAAACAGATGACAATGTCGCAGCAGGCTTCGTCCAGCGGCGGGTTCTCCGCGTCCGCCACGATGAAGGTAATGTTTTCCCGTTCGTGCAGTCCGCGATTGACTTTTATCATTTTCTCCGCGAAGTCAAGCTCGTACAGGAGGCCGGATTCCGTAATGCGCTCCATAAGAAAGGGGACCAGCACGCCGCTTCCGCACCCCACGTCCAGGACGTGATCCCCCGGCTTCAGCGGCAGCAGGGAGAACAACCGCTCGAAGTCCTTTTCATGTTTATCCAGGCGACCGGTTGAGGGGTTGCGGTAACAGTGATTCAGCCACCCCTCGGCGTGATCGTTGAAGAACTGTTTTCTCGTGCGATAGATTTCATCAGATGTCGGCTGCATGGGTTGTGCTCCTTTTCCCTGATTTGTACGAACGGCGTTTCGGCGAGACGATAAAGGCGGCGGCGAAGATGGCGGTGGCCATGAGAACCACCGACGCGCCGGACGGAAGATCAAAGATATAAGACAGCGCCAGACCGGAGACGCAGGCTCCGATTCCCGCCGCCGCGGCTATGATAAAAAAGTGCTTCAGGTTGTAGGTCAGTTGCAGGGCCGTGGCGCCCGGCTGCACGAGCAGGGCGAAGATGAGCAGACCGCCTACCGTGGCAAGGTTCGCGGACACCACGGCCCCGGTCAGAAACAGAAGCGCGTAGTAGATCATCCGCTCCGGCACTCCGCTCGCCGCGGCAAGACGCCTGTTGAACATCACGGCGCGAATCTCCTTGAAAAACAGGAAAACAAAAAGGACAAGGAGCGATGTAATAGCCGTCAGTACCCGGATGTCCCATACGGAGAGCGAAAGCAGGCTTCCCCACATCAGGTTGAGGGCGCCGGCTTTGGTCCTGGTGAGTATTCCCAGGCCGAGGAACGCAAGCCCCATGAGAAAAGAGAACATGATGCCGAGCACGTTTTCGGGGGCGATGTCCGTGCGGTCCGAAAGCGGGCCGAGGACCCCGGCGGCCAGCAGGCACATGATGAATCCGCTCAGGAACGGGTCAACGTCCAGCAGCAGACCCAGCACCGCGCCCGCGAATGCGGCGTGGGACATGGAGACGCCTATCAGCGGCATCCGCATCAGCACGACGAATACGGAAAGCAGCGAGCAGCTGACGCCGCAGAGCACGCAGGCAATGACGGCGCGCCGGATGGGCGGGCAGGATAAGGTTTCCATGAGTTGTTCAACCATAGGAAACGAACCTCCTGCCGTTGTGCTCGAATGTCTCCAGGGGATAGCGGAACAGCCTGCTTAAGGAATCGCCAGACAAGGCGATGCCGACGTCTCCGTCGAAGACCTTTGCGCCGCGGTCCAGCAGCACGGCGCGCTTCATGGCGGAGGGGATCATGGTGAAGTCGTGGGTGACGAAGACTATCGTCAGGGATTCCTGTCGGTGGATGTCGTCGATGAGGTTCAGGACCTCCTTCTGGACCGCGATATCCAGGCCCGCGGTCGGCTCATCCATGAGCAGGAGATCCGGCTGCTGGAGGATGGCGCGTGCCAGCGACACCTTTTGCCTCTCGCCGCCGGACAGCGGGCCCAGGGGGCGGTCCGCGAGCCGGTCGACGCGCATCATCTCCATCAGCGCCATGGCTTTTTCCTTTTCCTCCCTTCCGGGCGAACGGAACAGGCCGAGACGGCCCGCGGCTCCGCTCAGCACGGCCTCCAGCGCGTTGATGGGGAATGCCGGATCGATGGGAAACAACTGCGGTACATACCCGACACGGAGGCGGGACGTGCGGGAGCGTTTCTCCGTTACCCGCTGCCCGAAAAGACGGAGCACACCCTCAAACCGTTCGAATCCGGCGATCACATTCAACAGCGTGGTTTTTCCCGCGCCGTTCGGACCGATCAACCCGACGAACTCATTGCGCGAAACATCGAGACTGATCCCGTCCAGCAGGAGATTCCGCGTCCTGCGCACGCTTATGCCGTCAAGCTCGATGATTGGTTCGTTCACGTCTCTTTCCCGCCTCCAATCACTTCTTCGGTTGCCGCACGGCCGTCAGTACGGAGTCGACATTCTCTCCCAGTGTGACCAGATACCCTTTTTCCGACGGGAAATTGGTCAGGACAACGTGCGGCTTTCCCAGAGCCTCGGCGATTCCTTTTCCGGTGTCCGGACCTGACTGGAGATTATCCGCCACCAGCAGGGCGTTCCGCTCCCGCCCGATTTTGACGAGATGCACAAATTCCCTGGCGGACATGGCCTCGGGTCTGCCGTATTCGCCCACGACACTGAACCCCATCCAGGCGAGCGGCTCCTTCTGCATGGAGGAGGCGATAACCGCCCTGCCGGAGACCCCTGCCCGCCGGAGCTTTTCGCTGAGCGCCTTTGCCCCGGCCCTCACCGCGCGGATTGTTTCACGCTTTCGCCGCATGATTTCATCCCTCTCCGCCGGGAAGCGTTTCGCGAGCCCGTCGGCAAGGAGGCCGACCCCGCGTATATACGAGTCGGGCGCCATCCAGTTGCGGCCTTCCGTATCCACGAGCAGG
>JAAZOO010000419.1 GCA_012797715.1 Geobacteraceae bacterium
CTCCCCCGGCCCCCTCCCGTAACGGATGAGTGAGGACTTTCCCCATGAGGCTCAACAAGGAGGAAACGAGCATGGCATTTGACGCATTTCTCAAGATTGACGGGATTCCGGGTGAAAGCACGGATGACAAGCACAAGGACTGGATCGAGGTCCTTTCCTACAGCTGGGGCGTTTCCCAACCCAAGTCAGGCTCCGCGAGCACGGCGGGCGGAGCGTCGGCCGAGCGCGCCGATTTCCAGGACTTCTCCATCGTCAAGGCCCTGGACAAGGCATCTCCCAAGCTTGCGCTCGCGTGCGCCGGGGGGAAAGCCATCAAGGAGGTGACCCTGGAGCTCTGCCGCGCGGGCGGCGACAAGGTGAAGTACATGGAATACAAGCTGACCAATTGCATCATCACCTCGGTCCGCCGCGGAGGTGCGGCCCAGGGCGGCGAGTCGCTGCCGCTGGAAGAGGTGAGTTTCGACTACGGTAAAATTGAATGGACCTACACGCAGCAGAAGCGAGAGGACGGCAGCGGAGGCGGCCAGGTGGCGGCCAATTGGGACCTGCAGGCCAACAAGGGCTCGTAACGGAGCTGCCGGGGGAACAGGATGCGGGACCAACCCTATCTTCAGGCATCACTGCTGGACAGGCTCATCGATCGGGACCCGGCCACGGCCCGTGAGCCTGTCCAGAACCGGGCTCCCACGCTGTCCCAGATCAGGAAGTCGGTGATGAGGGATCTGGAGAATCTGCTGAATACCCGAAGGAGCATCCAGGAAGTGCCGGATGCCCACACGCATGTGGGGACGTCACTCTTTACCTACGGCTTGGGGGACTTCACTTCCTTCAATACCCGCAGTCCTTCGGTGCGGATTCATATCCGGCAGGAAATCGAACGGACCATTTCCCTCTTTGAACCGCGGCTGAAAAACCTCTCTGTCCGTTTCGATGTGCCGGGAGAGAACGAGCGAACCCTGCGGTTCAGGGTTACGGCGCTTTTGGTCGTAACCCCGCTTTCCGAGCCGGTCGCCTTTGACACGTATCTGGACATCAACCGGGGTGAATACTTTATTCCCACCTGAGACGCGCATGGATGACGAGATTCTTGCATATTACGAACGGGAACTGACGTTTATCCGGGAGATGGGGAGCGAGTTCGCGAAAAAGTATCCCAAGGTGGCGGGCAGGCTTCTCCTGGAACCGGACAAGTGCGAAGATCCCCATACGGAGCGCCTGCTGGAGGGATTCGCTTTCCTGTGCGCCCGGATACACAAGAAGCTGGACGATGATTTTCCCGACATCACCCAGTCGCTGCTCAGTATCCTGTACCCCCACTACACCAACCCGATTCCCTCCATGTCGGTGGTGACGTTCGAACCCATCCTGAACAACATCCCTGCCGGAGGGTACCGGATCGAGCGGGACACGGCCCTTTTTTCAAAGCCCGTGGAGGGGATTCCCTGCCAGTTCGCCACGTGCTACCCGGTGACGCTGCTTCCCCTGGAAGTGGTTTCCGCAACCCTGGAAGACCCGAAAAAGCCGGTTCGGGACGCCCGTCAGGCCCTGGTCCTCCGCTTGAAGACCCGCAACGGACTGACATTTTCTGAACTGGGATGCGACAGGCTGCGCTTTTTCCTGAACGGGCAGCGGCAGCATGTGTTCCATCTCTACGAACTGCTGTTCAACAACGTCTGCTCCATCGAATGTGAAGCAGGGGAGGGAAGGGGCGCCCCTGCTGTTCTGCCCCTGGAACCCGGATGCATACGCCCCGTTGGGTTCGAGCCCGGGGAGGGGATGTTGCCGTACTCCGCCCGCTCGTTCCCCGGCTACCTGCTCCTGTTCGAGTACTTCTGCTTCCCGGAAAAGTTTCTCTTCTTTGATTTTTTCGGCCTGGAGCGGCTGGCCGGGGGAGGGTTCGGCGATACCGTCGATCTCCGTTTCTACCTGGACCGGCCGGCCAAGAGCACCCTGCTCCTTTCGGAATCCACCTTCTGCCTCCATGCTGCGCCCATCGTCAATCTCTTCCGGCGCATCGCAGAGCCGATCCGGGTGGAACACCGGAAGACCGAGTACCTGGTCATACCCGACATCCGGCGCAGCGAAGCCACGGAGGTATTCACCGTTGACAGCGTTGCGGCGTCCAGGGCGACAACCTCCGAGAGGCTGGGGGAGTACAAACCGCTCTATTCCATCCGCCACCATCGGGAGATGGAGGAGGAGCCGGACGCCGGCGCCTTCTGGCACCTGCAGCGCCGTCCCTCCGAGCGGAAAGGGGACACGGGAACATCTCTCTACCTGTCATTCAGCGATCTCCTGTTCCGCCCGAGGGAACCGGAAGCCGAGACATTGATCGTTCATGTCACCTGCACCAATCGGGACCTTCCGGCACGCCTTCCCTTCGGAGAACCGGGGGGAGACTTCGATATGGAGC
>JAAZOO010000420.1 GCA_012797715.1 Geobacteraceae bacterium
GATGCCGGTCCATTTGGCAACCACCTCGGCCACCATGTCGCCGTCCACCTCCTCGGCCAGCATCTTGCCTTCCCGCTGCACCTGCTCCAGTTCCCGGTTCTTTTCCGCCATCTCCTTTTCGATGGCCGGGATCTCGCCGTAGCGGATCTCCGCGGTCCGGCCAAGGTTTCCCTCCCGCTCCGTCCTCTGCGCCTCCGTCTTCTTTTCTTCCAGCCGGTTCTTCAGCTCGCGCAGCGACTTGATAATCTCCTTTTCCCCCTGCCAGTGGACCTTGAGCTTCGCCGACTCGGCCTTCAGCTCCTCCAGCTCGTCGGCCAGCTTTCTGAGGCGCTCCTGGGCATGGGGGTCATGCTCCTTGAGAAGGGCCTGTTTCTCAATCTCCATCTGGACGATGCGGCGCTCGATTTCATCGATCTCGGTGGGCATGGAGTCGATCTCGATCCTGAGGCGGGACGCAGCCTCGTCGATAAGGTCGATGGCCTTGTCAGGGAGGAAGCGGTCGGTGATGTAGCGGTCCGACAGGGTTGCTGCCGCAACAATGGCGCTGTCTTGGATGCGGATGCCGTGGAAGACCTCGTACTTCTCCTTGAGACCCCGCAGAATGGAAATGGTGTCCTCCACGCTCGGTTCTCCGGTGAATACCTGCTGGAAACGGCGCTCCAGGGCTGCATCCTTTTCCACGTACTTCCGGTATTCGTTGAGGGTGGTGGCCCCGATGCAGTGGAGCTCGCCTCGGGCAAGGGCCGGCTTCAGGAGATTGGACGCGTCCATTGCCCCCTCGGCGGAACCCGCGCCCACCAGAGTATGCATCTCGTCAATGAAAAGGATGATATTCCCTTCCGACTTTACGACCTCCTTGATCACCGCCTTGAGCCGCTCTTCGAACTCCCCCCGGTACTTGGTGCCTGCAATGAGCGATCCCATGTCCAGGGCCACGATACGCTTGTTCTTCAGGGTCTCGGGAACGTCGCCGGAAACGATGCGCTGGGCAAGCCCCTCCACGATGGCGGTCTTGCCCACGACCGGTTCCCCGATGAGCACCGGGTTGTTCTTGGTACGGCGGGACAGGACCTGTATCACCCTGCGGATCTCGTCGTCCCGGCCAATCACCGGATCCAGCTTCCCCTTGCGGGCCGCCTCGGTAAGGTCACGGCTGTACTTGGACAAAGCCTGGTACTTTTCCTCCGGGTTCTGGTCGGTGACCCGCTCATCCCCCCGCAGGTCCTTGAGAGCGGCAAGCACTGCATCACGGGAAACCCCGTTGTCGGCGAGAATGGTTGCAACGGCGCTCCCCTTTTCCTCGATAAGGCCCAGAAGCAGGTGCTCGGTGGAAACGAATTCATCATTCATGGCCTCCGCCTCGCGCTGGGCCGTGTCCAGGGCATGGTGCAGCGACGAGGAGAGATAAATCTGCACCCCGGAACCTGTCGCCTGGGGAAGCCGTTTCAGCGACTCCTCAACCTTGGACCGCACATAGGGCGGATTGGCCCCGATCTTCTGCAGGATGGAGCCGGTCAGCCCTCCTTCCTGATCCAGCAACGCCAGGAGGAGATGCTCCGGCTCGATGGAACCGTTCTGCCGGGACGCGGCCAACTGCTGCGCCGTGCCAAGGGCTTCCTGGGTCTTTATGGTCATCTTTTCCGATCTGATCATGGTTTTTGCTCCCTTCGTTCCAGTCAGTTGAGAAAAGGATAGGCATGACCGGGCAGCGCGTCAAGGTGGGGGACGGGAATTTCACGGTCGGCCCCAGACCGAATACACGGAGGACA
>JAAZOO010000421.1 GCA_012797715.1 Geobacteraceae bacterium
AACGGGCGGAAACCGGTGAAAAGGGAGCACCCCCTCGCCTTGCCCCCCTTTCGGCAGATGGAATCCTCCCTGGGGACGATTCCACCTGCCGTTTCCGGGACTATACGATGAGCCGCATGAAATCGGGCACGGCCCGAATCGCGACAGGGGCACGGCAGTAGAAATCTCCGTCCGACTGGAGCGGCTTGGTTCCGCGAATCTCCACGTCACGTGCCGGGAAGATCTCCACCCCCGGTCCGGCGGCACCTTTCCGGGAAAGGATGCGGCAGACCAGCCTCAGGAATGCCGTCCTGGTTCCGCTCACCACGCACACCACCTGGAATCCCGGATGGAACAGGGAGGCGCCCGGAGCGACAAGAAAGTCTCCGCCGTATTTGGCCGCGTTGCACACGACAACGGTATGGCAATCGACAGGGCGGGAATCCGCAACCACGTGCAGACGCTCCCTGTCCCAGACCGGAAGCAGACGGAGCGCGGACAGCAGGTAAGCGCCCGTGCGAAGCGCCCTCTTTTCACGGGTGCGAACCCCTTCCACAACCGCGCCGTCATAGCCGACCCCGGCCATGAGGAGAAAGATGCGCCCGTTTCCGTCCTTTTCGATGCGCCCCACGGAAACGGGGCGGGACACGCCGGCGACAATCTTTTCCAGGGCATGCGACGGTGACGTGATACCCATTTCGCGGGCAAGCACATTGGATGTTCCGAAAGGGATGACGCCGATGGTGGCTGCGCCCGGAGACAGGCCGTTCACGACGCAGTTTACCGTGCCGTCGCCCCCGCCGACGATGATGAGGGGATGCTCCTCATGCCGGCAGATGCGCCGGGCGCAAAGGAAGGCCTCCTCGGGTCCCGTCACCTCCCGCACGTCCGGGACAAATCCGTTCCTTGCAAGGGTAGTTGTCGCTTCCCATACCCTGGAAGAGGAGAACCCTCCCGAGAGAGGGTTGACGATGAACGTGCAGCGACGCGGCATGGAGAATCCTTTCTGGAGAGATGCCTGCGCCTGACAGTACCCGCAATGGCGGATTTCCACAAGAGGAGATGTGCCGATCCGCCTCCCCGACAGCCCCATTCCTTGCGCCGACGAGAACGCCCCCTCCTTGACATGGTGAAATTTATGCCTATATTGTGAATGAGGAAACACTCACCGCCCCCCGAGAGAAAGGGGCCGGATTCAACGAAAGGAGGTGCCCGTTATGGCGGACAAGGAAACCAAAGATCTGGCGAGGAAAGAGCATCGGGAGATCATGAAACCGGAAAAGGGTTTCTTCTCCCCCTTTGAAGAGATGGAGCGGTGGTTCGAGGAGGCATTCCGCAGACCGTTCTTCGCGCCCTCCTGGATGCCTCGCTTCAGGATGCCGGAAGTCGGCGCCACGTTCCCGACGGTGGATATCTTCGAGGATGGAAACGACGTGGTCGTGAAAGCGGAACTTCCCGGAATGAAGAAGGAGGACATCGAAGTCAATATCGCCGACGACCTCATGACCATCTCGGGAGAGAAAAAGACCGAGGAAAAGGTAGAAAAAAAGGACTACTACCGTCTCGAACGCTCCTTCGGCTCCTTTACCCGTTCCCTCAGGCTGCCCGCTGAAACCCAGACCGACAAGGCCAAGGCGAGCTTCAAGGACGGCGTTCTGGAAGTACGGATCCCCAAGACCGAAGCCGAGGTTCAGAAGGTCAAGAAGATTACCGTTGAGTGACTCCTCCGTCACGTGGGGGGGCCGGGTAGCGCCGGCCCCTTCTTTTTTGCCGGTTCTCCGGCATGCCCACCTGCCCCGCACCCGCCAAACGAGTGCCCGCCTACCCTGCATCCAATACGGATTGACGGCAAACGCCGGAATGGTATAGTGCAACCTGATTAAAATCAGTTGCATTCGCGGGCACTCGTGACGTCGGGCGGACCCGCTGGGGAGCGCACCATCTTCCGCATATCTTTCCATATTCTCCTTTTCCTGGCCGCCCTTTTCACCGGCATAGGGCCCGTCTGTGGGCAGGAACCGCTGGAAGTGGTCGTCACCGGCATCCAGGGAGAGCTCTTGGAGAACGTGAGGGCGGCCCTTACCCCCCCACCCGGCCTAGTCACCGGCGATACCGTGAACCTGCCCTGGCTGGAGCTGTTCGCCGCAGACACTCCGGAAAGGGTGCGCGAGGCGCTGGAGCCGTTCGGTTACTACGACGCGCGCGTGGAATCGAGCCTGCAAAGGGGGGAGAAGGCCTCCTACCGCCTCCTGGTGACGGTCTATCCCGGAGCGCCGGTGAAGATTGGGGAGCTGATTGTCCGGTTGCGCGGGCCGGGACGCGACGACGGCTCTCTCCGGGAACTTGTCGATGCCTTTCCCCTGAGAAAGGGTGACATCCTGAATCACTCTTCCTATGAAAAGGGAAAGGACCTCCTCAAGGCCAGGGCCGTGGAGATGGGGTACCTGGACGCCGAATTCCCGATCCATGAAATACGGGTGTCGCGGGGAGAGCGCAGCGCCCGCATAATCCTCGAACTGGAAACCGGAACCCGCTACCGCTTCGGCGACACCACCTTCAACGGCGCCCCCCAGTACCCCGACCGCTTCCTGGGACGCTACCTGGAATACGAGAAGGGTGAATTCTTTTCACCCAGAAAACTGGGCCAGACGCAGATCAACCTGGGCTCCTCCGAACGCTTCACCGGTGTCGTGGCGACCGCTGATCGGGACAAGGCCCAAGACTCCGCCATGCCGGTGCGGATCGACCTTACCCCCCTCCCCCGCCGGCGGCTGCGGCCCGGCGTCGGCTACGGCACCGACACCGGCGCACGGGGTTCGATACGCTACAAGGATGTCAACCTGTTCCTGCTGGGGCATGAACTGAATGCGGAACTGAAGGTATCCCAGCGGCTCCAGGGTTTCGCCGTGGCCTACACGGTTCCGGGCTACCGGGATATCAACAGCTCCCTGGGCCTCCAAGTGAACCTCCAGCGCGAGGAAACCAGCACCTACACGAACAGGCTGGCGGCGCTGGAAGGCTCCTGGAACCTGAGCCTGGAACGGGGACGCCTGCTGACTTTCTATGCAAAGAGCCAGTGGGAGGAATATACGGTCGGTGCCCAGACATCATCGGCCCTGCTCGTTCTTCCCGGCATCCGTTTCTCCCTGCGCGACTTCGACAGCCCCATCCGCCCCACGCGCGGCTACCGCTTCACCATCGAGGCGCGGGGGACCCACCAGTTCCTGGGCTCATCCACCGGCATCCTCCAGGGGATCGCCGACATCCACGCCATCGTTCCCCTGCCGTGGCGCTTCTCCCTCATCGGCAGAGCAAAGACCGGCCTCTCCCTGCAGAACGAGCCTCTGAAGGAACTGCCCGCCTCCCTGCGCTTCTTTGCCGGGGGCGACCGGAGCGTACGGGGGTACGGATTCCAGTCCCTGGGACCCCGCGACTCCACCGGCACGGTCATCGGCGGCAAGAACCTCCTCACCACGAGCATCGAACTGGAGCGTGCCCTCTTCACGAACTGGGGTGTGGCGGCCTTTCTCGACGCGGGCAACGCATTCGACTCCCTGACGCGGTTCCGGCTGTACAAGGGCGCCGGCCTCGGCGTCCGCTACTACACCCCCATCGGCGCCATCCAGCTGGACCTTGCCCGGCAGATCGGCGTGGAGGACCCTGCGTTCCGCATCCATTTCAATGTGGGGCTCGAGTTATGAGAAAGGCGATTGTCCGCATCTCGGTCACCCTCCTCGTTCTCCTGGCACTGGGGGCCTTCGGGCTCTGCGCATGGCTCCTCGCCACTCCGGAGGGCGCCCGCATCCTCCTGGAAAGGGCCGCAGCGGCAGCCGCTGTGCGCCTGGAGATCGGCGGAGTGGAGGGGAGGCTTCTGGACGGCCTTTGCCTGAAAAACGCAACGCTCCGCACACGGTCCCTGGCCATCCGCGTCACGGTCCTGAACCTGGACTGGACCCCCCTCTCCCTCCTCATGGGAGACCTTTCCGTGAAGAGGATCCACGCCCGCGGCGTGGATGTGCGAGACAACCGGCCGGAAAGCACCGAACCGTCCGACCTTTCCTGGCCGACACTTTCCGGACCGCTCGCCCGGATC
>JAAZOO010000034.1 GCA_012797715.1 Geobacteraceae bacterium
CGCGGAGTGAAGAGAGGATGATTCCAACCGCAGTTTTCAGGACCATGGATGCCGTCCACCGCCGAATCCGGGAGAAACGTTTCCTTCGGCCGCCCGCCTTGAAAGGCTCTCCTTGACTATGAACCTAGATTCGGCAGTTGGGTGCATCCTTCGTTCTCTCCGATTGCCGTCTTTGTGCTGCTCTACGCTCATTTCACTACAGCCGATACACTCACCCTTGGGGTTCGGACAGTATCGGCTGTGGCCGCTCAATTTCGCTAAGAGCAGCAACGAAATACGACAGAGTCGCTCTCTGCGGATACCTCCAACTGCCGGTTTTAGGATGAACGGCTTCCTCCGGCGCTACGGACTGTTTCTTCTCCTCTGCCTGACAGGGTTCGCAGTTTTTTTCTGTTCCTACCTCCGCATCCCGGTCCTGCCGTTGTATGCCGCCTCCCTCGGCGCCGGAACGGCGCAGGTGGGGAGTATCAACGGCGCGTTCATGCTGACCGCAGGAGTGTTCTCCATTCCGGCGGGGCTCCTTGCGGATCGCCTGGGGCGCAGGAGACCGGCGGTCTGCGGTATCCTCGCAATCGCCGCTTCCTCCTTCCTGATACCGCAATGCGGGACCCCCGGCCAGATGGCCGGCGCCTACTTCCTCTTCGGCGCGGGGCTGGCCGCCTTTGTCCCGAGCATGCTCTCCCAGGTCGCGGAGTCCGTGCCCCCGGAGCGCCTCGGGCAGGCCTACGGCTGGTATACCACCGCAACCTACGCCGCCATGACCCTCGGTCCGGCAGCGGGGGGATACCTGGGAAAATCCCTCGGCCTGCCCCCGGTCTTTTATCTCTCCGCAGCGCTGCTCCTCCTCCCCGCCTTGGCAGCAGGTGCCCTGCTTCCCTCTTCTCCTGCATCCCGAAGAACCGATCCCCATGACCTGGCGGCCGCGAGCGTTTCCCTGCTCCATAACCGGACGGTGCGTGCCTGTCTCGTTTCCACCCTGGGAGCCTCCCTCTGTTTCGGTGCCTTTCTCTCGTTTCTGCCCCTGTACGGGAAAGAAAAAGGGCTGGACCCTGCCCAGGTGGGGCTGGTATTTTCCGCACAGGCCCTCACCAATGTCGCGAGCAGGATACCTGTCGGATTCGCTGCCGACCGGATGGATCGCAGCGGGCTTGTGGCTGCCGGCCTTCTCTGTCTTGCCGTCGGCCTTTCAGCGCTTGGGCGTTGCGATTCACCTGGTTCGCTCGCGGCATGCGCCGTTGTGCTGGGCATGGGAATGGCCCTCTCTTTTACAGCCATCGGCGCCCTGCTTGCGGAGGCGGTCTCTCCCTTCCGGCGGGGGCTCGCCATGGGGATGTTCAACAGCTGCGTCTATCTGGGCATGATGGGAGGGTCCCTGTCGCTGGGTTCCCTGATGCCTGCCGTCGGCTATCCTTCCGGCTTTGCGGCCGGCGGCGCTGCCGCGGTCGTGGCCGCGCTTCTCTTTTTCAGACTGATGGGAAACCGTTCGCGCGGGGAGCCATCCGGCGGGGATTCCCCTAGGCCGCTCCACTCTCCTGTGCCGGAATTTTCAGCCATGCGCCGTGACGGCGAAAAGGAATCCGGGAGGGACATCCCCCCACCGGAACACACCAACCCGAAGGAGGAGTAGAATGAAGAAACTTGTTCTGACAGCAACGGCACTCTTTCTCCTGTGCACCCCCGCTTTGGCCGGAGGGGGCCTCGACGGCTTCCTCGGGAGCCTGAACGTCCAGGCCCGGGCGGATCTCCCGGGCTTCTCGGCCAGGATCGGCGCCCAATTCGGCGTTCCCGTTCCCCAGGTCCGGGCGGTCATGGGATCGGTCGCGACGCCCGCCGATGCATTCATGGTCTTCCAGCTGGCGGAGATGAGCCACCGGACTCCCGACCAGGCCCTTGGGGCCTACAAGGCGAACAGGGGAAGGGGGTGGGGAGTTATCGCCAAGAGCCTCGGAATCAAGCCGGGTTCACCGGAATTCCACAGGCTCAAGCGGGGCGATTTTGTCCTGGAGGGGGGGCCGCAGGCAGGTCCCGGCACGGGTAAGGGAAAAGGGAGAGGGAAAGGGAAAGGAAAAGAGCGCACCTGGTGATCCCATGGGGGGCTCGGAACGGGTCGGACGTCACTCCGCCCCGTTCCTTTCGTTGATGACCTCCTGCACCTCCTTCAGCACCAGGTCCAGGAGAAGCGATGCCATGACGGGATCGAGCATGCCCGATCCCCC
>JAAZOO010000035.1 GCA_012797715.1 Geobacteraceae bacterium
CCGGGAATCATCCACCAACAGAAACGGTACGGGATTGCAGGTATGGGCCGTATGGGGATTTCCCGCCTCATCCACCATGGTCTCCGCATTGCCGTGATCGGCCGTAATGAGGAGCCTCCCACCGCGGGAAAGCACCGCGTCAACCACCTTCCCCACGCAGACGTCAACCGCAGCGATTGCCTTTTTCGCAGCCTCCAGCACCCCGGTGTGCCCCACCATGTCGGCATTGGCGAAGTTCAGCACGATAAAGTCGTAGATATCCTCGTCGAGCCTCCGCACCAGTTCATCGGCCACCCGGTAGGCGCTCACCTCCGGTTTCAGGTCGTAGGTGGGCACATCCTTGGGAGAGGGAATCAGCACCCTTTCCTCCCCCGGGAAAGGAGTTTCATTTCCGCCGTTGAAAAAGAAGGTGACATGGGCGTACTTCTCCGTTTCGGCAATCCGGAGCTGGCGCAATCCGGCGCGGGAGACAACTTCTCCGAGGATGTTTTTCAGCTCTTGCGGACCGAAGGCAACGGGGAGGGGGAAGGTCTCATCGTACTCCGTCATGCAGACATAGGAGGCGAGATTGGGCCGCACGCTCCGTGGAAAACCGGCAAATTCCGGGTCGGTTACCGCACGCGTTATCTCTCTGGCCCGGTCCGAGCGGAAGTTGAAGAGAACGAACCCGTCCCCGTGGCGCAGCGTACCGACCGCAACGTCCCCGTCCACCATGACCGTAGGGAGCACGAATTCGTCGGTAACCCCCTCCTCGTAGCTCTCCGAGATTGCTTCGGATGCCGAGGCGGACACCTTTCCCTCCCCGTCGACCAGTGCCCGGTAGGCCTTTTCGACGCGCTCCCAGCGGTTGTCGCGATCCATGGCATAATACCTGCCCATGATGGTGGCGATCCTGCCGACCCCGACGCGCTTCATTTCATCCTCCAGCTGGGACAGATACCCTGCGGCGCTCTTCGGCGGCGTATCGCGACCGTCCAGAAAACAATGGATAAAAACCTCACCGACCCCGTGCCGGCGGGCCAGCTCCAGAAGGGCGTAGAGATGGGTATTGTGGGAGTGGACACCGCCATCGGAGAGGAGCCCCGCCAGGTGGAGGCGCCCCCCCGCTGCCTTGGTCCGGGCCAGGCAGTCCAAAAGAACGGGGTTGCTGAAAAAGGATTCATCACGGATTGCCTTTGTGATACGGGTCAGGTCCTGGTACACGACCCGCCCGGCCCCGATGTTCAGGTGACCCACCTCGGAGTTTCCCATCTGACCGTCGGGGAGGCCCACCGCCATCCCGGAGGCGTTCAGTTCCGTGAACGGGTACTCGCCGGAGAGCCGCCCCATAACCTGCGGGTCCGTCATTGCAATGGCGTTGTTTTCCCGGACAGGACTGATACCCCAACCATCCAGGATCATGAGGAGAAGAGGTTTCGGCATGGCGCCTCCAGGGTTGTGGATTCCGTTTGTTTCAATGATGATAGGGTTCCCGGTTCAGGATGGTGCATCCCCGATAGATCTGCTCGAGGAGGAAAACCCGCACCATCTGATGGGTCAAGGTCATGCGGGACAGGGAGACAAGCATGTCCGCCCGGGCACGGAACGCCTCTGAGAAACCATAGGCGCCGCCAATGGCGAATGTGAGTTCTGATACTCCTCCATCACGGCTCGCACCCATATACCGGGCGAAATCGGGGGACGTCATCTCTTTTCCCCGTTCGTCCAGAAGGACAAGCCGGGAGGACCTGGAAAGGAGCTTCTCAAGCCGGGAGCATTCGCGCTCCCTCTTGGATTCCTCCATCGCCCCCTTCTCCTCCCTGGCCTCGCCAATCTCCAGGGGGAAGTAGCGTCTGATGCGGACCGCGTATTCTTCTATACCGGTCCGGACCCATTCCTGCTGGGTCTTGCCGACCCACAGCACCCGGAGCCTCACGACTGTTTCGTATCCAATCGGTAGTCGGAAGGGACCTCCACAACAGCGGCGTCAGCCCAAAGCGCATCAAAATCATAGTAGCGGCGGACATCCTCCTTGAAGACATGGAGAATCACGTCACCATAGTCGAGGATTACCCAGTTTCCCTCCCTGAGCCCTTCGATATCGAGCGCTTTGCCGTATTTCTTCAAATCCAGGCGGACGGATTCCGCAATTGCCTGGGTCTGCTTGTCGGAATGACCGTTCGCCAGAACCAGGTAGTCGGCAATGGAGGAAATCCTCCGGATATCGAGGATTTTCACCTCTTCGGCCTTTTTGTCCAGCGCGAGCGCAGCGCAGCGCAGCGCTCTGTCAAGGGGTGTGAGTTGCACTTTCGTGGTGGTACGCATATAACCTCTGTTTTTTGATGTGTCGTTCAACCGTTTCCGGCACCAGGTATCGAATGGATTTTCCCCGTCGAATCCGGGAGCGGATATCGGTCGAGGAGATGTCCAGAAGGCTTCCTTCAAGGCTGTAGACGGAATAGCCGGAACGGTGGGAAAGCACGTTTGTCGCCGCACAATAGCAGAATTCCCGTGCCGCCTCGTCGGGCAGGGCGTCACGCAACGACAGTGCGGCACCGGGACGGGTGATGACAACGATGTTGCAGCAGGCGAAGATGGCCCGGTATTCCTTCCAGGTTCTGAAATCGGCGAAAGAGTCGCTCCCCATGATGAGAAAGAACTCGTGCCGCGGATACAGCTCCCTGAGCTCATGCAGCGTATCAATGGAGTAGGACTTCCCTTCCCGACGCCCTTCCAGATCCGATACGGTGAAAAAGGGGTTCCCCCTTGTCGCCAAGGAGACCATCTTCAAGCGCTCGGCAAAAGAGAGGTCGTCGGCAAGGGGCTTGTGGGGGGGGGGCGCCGCGGGGATGAAGATCACCCTGGACAGGGCAAAGGTCTCCCGGATTTCCTCCGCGATGCGAAGGTGCGCAAGGTGAATCGGGTTGAAGGTTCCTCCGAAAACTCCTATTTTCATATCTGTTCCCGAATCCATGGAATCAACTCTTCCCGCTAGGCGCGGACCTGGCCGTCTCCGTACACGATGAATTTCGTGGTGGTCAGGTCCTCCAGACCCATGGGACCGAAGGAATGAAGCTTGGTCGTCGAGATCCCGATTTCCGCGCCGAGCCCAAGCTGGTTGCCGTCGGCGAAGCGGGTGGAGGCATTCACCAAGACCACGCCGGAGTTCACCTCGCGGATGAAGCGCTGGGCATTCCCGTAGTCGGAGGTTACGATTGCCTCGGTGTGGAGCGACCCGTAAGTGGCGATATGATCGATGGCCTCATCCAGATTGTCCACGACCCGGGCTGCCAGGATCAGATCGAGGAACTCCATGTACCAGTCATCCTCCACCGCAACCTTCGCCTCCAGTCATCCTCCACCGCAACCTTCGCCTCCGGGGCGAAACGGCGGAAGGTCTCGTCCCCCCGGATCTCGACCCCAAGCCTGGACAGGGTTTCAAAAATTCTCGGCACGAACCGCTCGGCAATATTCCTGTGTATCAGGAG
>JAAZOO010000422.1 GCA_012797715.1 Geobacteraceae bacterium
CGGGACGCCACCCTTTTGTATCACCCTTTCTGCGGTTCGATGAGACCGTAATTGCCGTCCTTGCGGCGGTAGATGACGTTGATGCCTTCGGTCGTCGAATCGGTGTACACGAGGAAATCCTTGTGGAGGAGGTCCATCTGCATGACCGCCTCTTCCACGGACATGGGCTTGATGGAGAAGGTTTTCGACCTGATGATGACCGGTTCCTGCAGCTGCTCGATACTCTCCGCCTCGAGGATGGTCTTTCTCACCTTCCGCTCTCCGCTTTCATTCCCCGGCTTATGGGCCTTGATACGCTCCTTGTAGCGCCTCATCTGCCGCTCGATCTTGTCGATAACGGCATCAATGGCGGCATACATGTCATTGGTCTCTTCGGAAGCCTTGATTGTGATCCCCTTCGCGTTGATGGTCACTTCGGCGATATGGCGAATCTTTTCAACCGTCAGAAAAACCTGGGCGACAATCGGCTCGTCGATGTACTTCTGGACCCGGCCGAGCTTCTCCTCCGCGTAGCTCTTCAGTGCGTCGCTGGACTCCATATGTCTGAATGTGGTGGTAATCTGCATACAACTGATCTCCTTTTCTGATTTTCCTTCCAGACAGAATGAGCCGCAGGCCCGAACTGCCCCGGAATCTAAAAAAGCCGTTTCCTTTCCGATGAGGATCCGATCTTGAGCATCTCCCGATACTTGGTAACCGTTCTCCGGGCAATGGTGATATTGTGTGTGGACAGTATCTCCGCGATGCGCTGGTCGCTCAACGGTTTTCTGCTGTCCTCCGCATCCACGATCTCCTTGATCTTGTTTTTCACGCTCTCCGAGGCGATTGCGTCCCCTTCGATCGTGGAAATGCCGCTGTTGAAGAAAAACTTCAGTTCAAGAAGACCCTGGGGAGTCTGCATGTACTTGTTGGTGGTGACCCGGCTGATGGTTGACTCATGCATCCCGATATCTTCGGCGATATCCCGCAGGACAAGGGGTTTCAGATGAGAAATACCGTGTTCCAGGAAGGCGCGCTGGAATTTGACGATGCTCTTGGCGACCTTGTAGATGGTGCGCTGCCTCTGATGGATGCTCTTGATGAGCCAGAGCGCGGAACGCATCTTTTCGCTGATATACTCCTCGGCCTTCTGGTCGGCGGATGCGCTGCTCCGCCCCTCTCCCATGTAGAGGGGGTTGATGCGGATGTTGGGCATTCCCTCGTCGTTCAGAAGAACGACGAACTCTTCTCCCACCTTGTAAACGAAGATATCGGCGGAGATATAGTGGACATCTTCCTGACCGAACTGTCTTCCCGGCTTCGGATCGAGCCCGGCGATTATCTTGGCAGCGGCCAGTACTTCCGGCACTTCTATGCCCAGCGCTTTGGCTATCTGCTTGTATTTGCGGGCTTCAAGCTCTTTCAGGTGGTCCCGGATCAGTGACTCGACAACGCTTCCCTTCATCCCCAGCTGCCTGACCTGCAGGAGGAGACACTCCCGGAGATCCCGGCAGGCGACGCCCATGGGATCGAATTCCTGAATCTTTCGAAGAACCTGCTCAACGGCAGGCTCGTCCACCCCGCAGGCCCCCGCCACATCGGCGAGCGTTGCCCGAAAGTAACCTTCTTCGTCAATATTGCCGATAATCTCGGCGCCGATCATCTGCTCCGTCTCCGTAAGGCGGGTAAGATTCAGCTGCCACATGAGATGGTCGAAAAGGGTGGCTTTCTTGGTCAGAAGATTCTCGTACGAAGGACGTTCATCTTCATCATCGAAATACTGTTCGCCGGAACTGTAATTGTAACCGTCCAGGTAGGTTGTCCAATCCATTTCCCGGAGTGTTTCCTCACCCGCCTTCACCTCCGTGAAAACCTCGGCGTCCTCCTTGGGTGCCTCCTCTTTTTCCGTAACTTCAAGGGTATCCGGTTCCTTTACCTCCTCCAGTTCCGGCGTTTCGTCCAGAACGGGATTTTCCTCCAGTTCCTGACGCACGAGGTCCTGCAGCTCGATGCGGGAAAGCTGGAGAAGCTTGATAGCCTGCTGCAACTGGGGGGTCATCACCAGCTGCTGCGAAAGCTTCATCTGTTGTCGCATCTCAATGGCCATGGAAATCCAATACCTTGCTTATCATGGAATGGGGGAGAGTCCCCTACAGGCTGAAATTGTCTCCCAGGTAGATCTCCCGCGCCGTCTTGCTTTCGGCGATTGTTGCCGGGTCCCCGTGCTCAAGGACCTCTCCCTCATTAAGTATATAGGCTCGATCGCAGACGCCAAGAGTCTCGCGCACGTTATGGTCCGAAATGAGAACCCCGATTCCCCGAGATTTCAAGTCACCGATAATATTCTGGATATCCAGAACCGCCAGCGGGTCGATGCCGGCAAAGGGTTCGTCCAGAAGGATAAAATCCGGATCGGTTGCCAAAGCCCTGGCTATCTCGACTCGGCGCCGCTCTCCCCCGGAAAGGGCATACCCCTTGACATGTGCGATGTGACTTATCTTCAGGTCTGCCAGCAATCTCTCCATCAGGAGATTTCTGCCTTCGGCGTCCAGGTTCTGCGCCTCCAAAACGGCAAGCAGGTTCTCCAGGACAGTCAGCCTTCGGAATACGGACGGCTCCTGGGGAAGGTAGCTGATTCCCTTGCGTGCCCGAAGGTACATGGGGAGTCCGGTGATATCTTCATCCCCGATGAGGATTCGTCCCGAATCGGGGCGGCTGAGCCCCACTACCATATAAAAAGTCGTGGTTTTTCCGGCTCCGTTCGGTCCCAGCAGACCCACCACCTCTCCGGAAGCAACGTCCAGATCGACTCCTTTGACCACAACCCGTTCGCCGAAACTCTTTTTCAGCCCACAGGCATGCAGGACTCGTTTACGGCTTTTGGGCGTCATTCTTTCCCTTGCCCTTCGGATAGATCACCGCTTCAACCCGCGCCTCGGGACCGCCGGTCACCACGCTTCGCTCCTCATTTACGAAATAGGTGATCTCCCTCCCGGTTATCATGTCTTTCCCCTGAACGACCTTCGGGTTTCCGGAAAGGGTAATCTTCCCTTCACGGGTCCGGTACACACCACGCTGGGCGGTTCCGATCCGGTTCTCCTGCACGATGCGCACGTTACCGATCGCCTCGACCATTTCCACGTCGCCTCCCTGTTCCTCATACCGGACAACCAGACGATCCGCGAAGATGGTAATATCTCCCTGCTTCGCCACCACTTTTCCCAGAAAGGTGGCGATCCTGCTTTTGGTATCCGCCTGAAGCTCGTTGGACCTGATGGTTATGGGCTGTCCGTCACGCGTCTCCGCCAGGGCCGCGACGGGTGAAGCAAGAGCGTGGAGTATGCAGACAAGGCTAAGGATTCTCTTCATTTCAGTTCATTTCTTCCGGGTGCCGATGACCGCATTCACGTCGTTCAGTATCCGCAGGCTCTTTGTGTCCACGCGGACCTCCATCCCGGTCCCCTGCACCGAGAGCATCCCGTCCTCGAGCCGGACACGGTCATTGGTGGTAATCAG
>JAAZOO010000423.1 GCA_012797715.1 Geobacteraceae bacterium
CATTTACGAAGCGCTCGAAATCAATGTTGTCCATCCCGGTCTCCTGGGCCAGTACGGGATAGCGGGAAACGTAGTCGTGATTGTTATTGGAAGACGTGGAACCACCGCATGCCGTAAAGAGAAGGAAAAAGAGCACCGGAACAAGCGGCGTCCACTGGCGGTATGGGGAGTGCATTGCAGCCTTCAGGGGAAAAATGAAATCGATGAAACGGGACCATGCGCGAAACGATTGAGCCATTACCAACCTCCTGTACGGATAGTGAAAAGCGATGTTCTCGGCAAAATGACAGGCGTTTCTGTGACCAACATTTCTACCAGGGGATTGCCGGGCTGTCACCATGTGCATCCCGAGGGTTCCGTATGTCCATCCCCAAACCCCGAACGTGACGGGACTGGTTTGCAATCCTGAAGCGGTATCCTTTTCGCGTGATTCTATGCCGGCCCGGCGAATTTATACGCACGGAATACTTCCCAGCTTTGTACCTGGCATGATTTCAACGAAGTAAGAGGAAAAGCGGCGGTCAGGGTCTTTGA
This sequence comes from Geobacteraceae bacterium, assembly GCA_012797715.1. Taxonomy (GTDB): domain Bacteria; phylum Desulfobacterota; class Desulfuromonadia; order Geobacterales; family Geobacteraceae; genus RPRC01. The sequence goes on from JAAZOO010000423.1 coordinate 535, forward strand.
TTCCCGTCCGTCAAACACATCCTTGAGCGGTACGGATACGATTTCGCGACCGTCGCGTCCCTTTCCGGAGAGGAGAATCAGTACCGTGCCGCGCTCCCCCTTGTTATGGACATCTACCGTTACCCTGTAGTGTGAATAGACGGCGCCCCCATCCTCCGTAGTACCTGCCGTAACCGCACGGATTCTGCCGAATCCCAGATCTTCATGGAGTATGACGGCATCCTTTTCATCCGGTTTCTTGGGCTCCCCAATGACCGTCCTTCCCGGATTATCGCCGCCATTGCCGTCGTCATCGCGCATCCGGGCCGGTCCTGATGCACGGGAAACCATCCCGTGCACCCGTGCAGCCGAGACCCCCCGTTTTGCCCTCAACTCCTCAAAGGTCCTGTTTCCCGTGCCGGTTGCCGTCTCCTGAATTCCGTCCTTCCCCCCTCTTCTTTCCGATGGGGGGCATTTTATGCGCGAATCGAATTCGGATTCTTCGACGGGCAGCGATACCGATTCAGTATCAAGACTGTACGCAAGCACCTCGCAGAGTGCCCCCGAAAAGAACATCAGAGTAGTTGCCAGGGCAGTCAGCATGGTTCTCGTTTTCAACGCTCTTCCCCTCTTCCTGCCTATCCCTTTCAGTAACCGAAGGGGCGCATCCGGCAGGCAAAAAATCCCCAGTCCTGCACCGCACGTACCGTATGGGTGACATTGCAACCACCATCAATTCACGTGCATCCGCAACCGTCGGCAGCCCCCTCCGGGAGTACCGGCGGAACACCGGATCAGTATCCGGACTCCCTATGACAGTCCACGCAATTGACCGGGCCGGACTTCCTGTTTTCGTGGCACCCTATACATAGTTTATGGGGACGGAACTGGCCGTTTTCCTTTATGGGACCCGGCCCCGCGCTGTGGCAGGCCGTACAGTCCTTCACGGTGTCCTGATGTTTCTTGTGAGAGAATAGGACCGTGCCGCTCCCGGACCGAAAGGTGATGGTATCCCTGCCAAGCCCGGTCCCGATACAGGAAAGGACACCAAAGGCAACGCATGCCCAATGAAGTGCCTGCATTGGTTATGCCCTCCTCATGGCGCTCGCACCTCCGAGATCTCGACCCGTACCGCTCCCTTTCCTTCCCGTTTCTATGCGGTTGACTGCCCACTCATCCGCCGGGTGGCGTCTGGTCGTGGGGGTGCGGCGGAACAAGGGAATCCTTCTTGCGGTACACCATCCCCTGAAAGAGGGCAACCACGGAATTGTCTTCATCGGTGACCGTGACCGAATAGGTCGCCAGCTTGGGATTCAGGGACTGCTCACGGGCATCGGCGAACAACGTGCCCGTGGTTGCCGCCTTGACAAAGGAGATACTCGCATTGATGGCCATTGCCAGCGTTCCATGGGAATTTGACGCCGCAGCGAACGCAAAGTCCGCCACCGTGAAGATGGCGCCGCCATGTACCGTGCCGGCCGCGTTATAATGAAACGGCTCTATCTTCATGGCCGCCTTGGACCAGCCGGGACCGACGTCCAGGAGCTCAATTCCGGAATGCCGGGCGAAATGGTCCTCGGAGGAAAGAAGCTGCTGAATCGCTTTTATGGTTTTCATCTTCCCCACCTCGACAAAAGCCAGAGCCTTCCCTGCGGTGTGGCTCATGCAGTCGCTGAAAATGCCTCATGAAACACGACAACACCGCTCGGGCTATTGCCTGTAGAATGAACAGCAATAATCATTCCGCCCTTCTTTTCTCCAGGGGGAATAGAGGGAAAATCCTGCTCTCTACTCTACCTGATTTTTTTTTGTTTTCCACCGGCAGAAGCGTGGGGGTACCGCACGCATTCCCCGACGGAAGAGCCGCAAAGGGGGACCGATGCCGACAGCACGGCAAGGAGGCCATCGTAAGGAATTGAAGATTTGCCTCAGGGGGCAGCCGGCCCCTCTGCCGCTCCTTTTTGTGTGACGCTTACAGCATTTTCAGCCCGTACGAACGGAAACGGCACATGTCCTCGGCCGACGGTCCCCGATAGTATGGCGCATCGGCGGGGACCCGGGGAAAGCCGGAAATCTCCCCGCTTTCCAGCACATCGAGCGCCTCCAGGATTACCTCCGCGTACAGTTCGTGAGCAAGGGAGCAATTATCCATGAAACTCCTGTCTCTCGAGGTGGCGAACTCTTTCCCAGACAGAATGGTTCCCATGTCGATGCGCTCGGTCATGGTGTGGACCGTAACGCCGATGGTCGCGTCCTGGTTGAGCATTGCGGCAAGGATCGGCCACCGACCCCGATACTTCGGCAGAATCGAGGGATGGCAATTTATGCAGGCAATTCGCGCAACGCTCAGGAGTTCCGGTGAGAATATCTGCCCCTGAAAAGAAACGAGCACGTCGGGCTCCGACAGGGAAAGCCGGCGGATAATCTCTGGATCATTCACGTCAGTCACGTATTCGCACGGGACCGCAAATCGTGCGCACGCGTTGGCGATGCTCAGGTTGCTCTTGATGAACGATGGGATCGGCATGCGGGCAAGCACTGTCAGCAGACGCTTGTAGAATCCCATGAAAAGAAAATATCTCCAGCCCATGACGCGATAGTGGTCCAGCATGGCGGCCAGGCGACCGGACTTCGCTCGCGGGATGCCGACTTCCGCCACACCGATCACGTCCCGCCACCGTGACAGGAGGATGCGCGAAAGAACGCGCGGCTTGAAGAGCGGTTCGGCAGACGCCAGGATATAAAGTCTCATGGCTCTCCTTTTCGTGCGCAGGCAGTGTGCGAGGTGCGTTCCCCCAGGGAGCGCAGGAATTTGGGGGACAGGACGTCATGGTGCCGGTCATCGATCACGACTGTCTGGGAGGAGCGTCCACCACTCTCTCCCCGGGCCGAAGCACCTGCCAGGTAGAGCCTTGTGAGGCCGGGAACCCAATCCGCACGGACGAGTTTCCGGTACTCCGACTCACAGAATGACGTCCGGCACGATAGTACGCGGAGCGCCGCCAGCCCGTCAGCATCCCGGAATATGAGCGGCAGGCCCGCAAGCAGGGCCCGTGTCGGTCCGGTCAGGGCGTCCCACCCTATCAGGAAGTCCTCGTAGGTATCCTGTTTCTCCGTAAATGTGCAGCGCCATTTCCGCTTGTAGCGAAGCACCCCATCATCCAGGAAAGGACGCGTTCCCCCCAGATCGATGTTCGTGAAGCCGCGCTCCCGTGCGTAGTCCAGCAGGAAGAGGTCGGTTGCGATATTACATCCCTCCGCAACGTGCTGCCATGCTCCTCCTGATGTGCCGAGGGCCAGGGACTTCAGCGCACCGCCTCGTTTGCTGAACAACAGACCGCCGATAGGTTGACCGTCCGCCAGCACCCACATGAGGCCGCCCCTGCGGAAAGCCCGCCGCATCCAGTTGATGTTTCGGATACAGGCCCTCTCGCCGTGCCGGTTCCGGATGAACGGAACGTACATGGTATGGTAGAAGTGCAGGAAGTCGTCCCAATCGTGGGAGACTGCGGGTGACAAGGCATTCCGGCGGACCAGACGGAGGTCGCTTCGCAGGCTTGGATTTCCCTGCGTCAGTGCTTCCACACGGGACGGTACTTCCAGTGTCGAACCGATCCATTCAGGAACGGACAGGTAGTCGTCACCCAAAAAAAGCCTCGCCGAAAGGCGATCAAGCCGTGCAATTGTCAGGTCCGACGACCTCCGCAACCGCCGCAATGAGGAGCCCAACCTCCAAACGGCAACCTTTCCCAGGGACTTCATTTCCGCCCCCCCCGTGAAAAGGCGTGTGGTCAGGCAGTCCATGGAAGACGTATCCCCGGCGAGCACCACGGTCGCCGTGCCGGAGGAGCCGCGTGCGGTTCCGCGCATGACGTGCAGCGGGATGCGAAGATTGCGGAAGGGGAGAAGATACCGGTAGCATCTCGTGAGAAGCTCTTCGGCCGGGGCGGG
>JAAZOO010000424.1 GCA_012797715.1 Geobacteraceae bacterium
CGCGTACGGCTTCTATCCCCTGGTGACGGGGGTGGCGGCCATGCTCATCCTGCGTCTTATCCACGGCGCCATATGGGGGACATGCTCCTCGGCGAACGCCACCGTCGTCTCCGATATCGTACCTCCCGTACGTCTCGGTGAAGGTATCGGCATCTTTGCCCTGTGCATCCCCGTGGGCATGACCATCGGCCCCATGTTCGGCAACGAGGTGCTCAGTAACTGCGGCCCGCGGGTCATGTTCCTTTCACTCCTGTGCGTTTCCCTCCTCGCCGTCATCATCGCCCTCTTCGCGCGGACACCTCCGAGGGCGATCACAAAAACGAGATTCTCCGTGAGGAACCTTTTCCACAGGAAGGCCCTTCCTCTTTCCCTGACCATGTTCTTCATCATGATCGCATACGGGGCGATCATCGTTTTCGTCGGCGTCTACGCGGGGCAGAAGCGTTTTGCGAATGTCACCGCCTTCTTCCTGTGCTTCTCCACATCCATCTTCTTTTCCCGGCTCTTCCTGGGCAGGCTCTTCGACAGGGGATATTTCCATCATCTGGTGGTTGCCGGTCTCACATTGACCGCGGCCGGATTGCCATGGCTCGGCCTGGCGGCAACCCCGTTCCAGTTCCTGGCGGCCGGGGTGGTGAGCGGCTTCGGCTTCGGTATCCTCATGCCGACGTGCCAGGCGGCGGTCAACGATCTTGTGGGCTTCGATGAGAGGGGCGCGGCAAATTCCACGTACCTCGTCTCCTACGATCTCGGAACGGGGGTCGGTGTTCTCCTTATCGGCTTTCTCGCGGAGAAAGTACCCCTAGGCACGATCTACGCATGCTGCTTCTTCCCCATCCTCCTCTCCGCGGGGATATTCACCTTTGCGGCCCTCCCCCATTACCTCCGCCACAGGTCCGGCAACCGCGGCGCCAGCCGGTGAACAGGTATCCAGCGCCTTTTCTATCCCGATATCTCTCCTGGATAACGTTCCAACGGTTCTAACGGCTCCAACGGTTCCAACGGTTCTAACGGCTCTAACGGTTTCCTCCCGCCAACGCTGCTCTTACTTTTTCCGCTGTCGCCGGCAGGTCGTGGATCCTCACGCCGCATGCGTCGCGGATAGCGTTGATGACGGCCGGCGCCGTGCACACCATGGCCATCTCGCCAATCCCCAGAGCTCCCAGCGGACCCTTCGCCCGGGGGGTCTCCCTGATTATCACGTCCATGTCGAAGGACGTCTTCATCGTGGGGAATTTGAAGGTGAACCAGTCCTTCGTCCTGCCGTGGACATACTCCTCCCTGAGGGCAAAGCCGACACCCTGGTCCATGCCCCCGTGGAGCTGCCCCTCCAGGTTCGCGGGATTGATCACCGTGCCGGGGTCGACGGCGGTGGTCATCCGGACAACGCGGACCTCGCCCGTATCCGTGTTGACCTCCACCTCGGCCATCTGGATGGCGTGGACACGGGACTCAAAAGACAACCCCTGGCCCGTTTCAGGGTCCATGCCGGCGTCCATGCCGGCGGCCATTTTCGAGCCCAGGTATCGGGTGGGCTTGCCTGCTTTCTTCAGGCCCTCCCAGGTGCTCGTGCCCGCTTCCTCCATGGCCTTCTTCAACTGCTCAATAGCCAAAACCAGCGAACCGCCCGCCATGTAGGTCATCCTGCTCGCCGCTGCCGGTCCCATCCCCGTCGTCCGGTCGGTATCGCGGGTGACAAGTCGTATCCTGTCCATCGGCACATCCGTGAGGTGAGAGGCTATCTGGGAGAGCATGGAATCGTTGCCTTCCCCCGGGTCCGCGACGGCCGCGAAGATCGTGAGGCCGCCGTCGGGGTCGAGTTCCACCACTACCTTTCCCGTATCCGCGGGGGTCCCGATGCCGAAGGCGTGGCTCGCGATACCCACACCGCGCTTCACGGGGCCCGCCGGGGCGGCGGCCGCTTCCCTCTTTGCCCTCTCGTATGCCGGCCTGAAGGCGTCACAGAGCTCCGGGAAGGGCCACTCGTCGTAGACCAGTCCCGTGGAGACGCTCTGTCCCGGCAGAAGGGAGTTCTTTCGCCGGAATTCGAGGGGGTCCATGCCCATCTTCGCGGCAAGCATGTCCACGGCGGATTCGAGCGCGAAGGTGGCCTGCGGAGGTCACGCTCCGCGCGCCGCCCCGCCGGCGGGGTTGTTCGTATACAC